>VGYL01001451.1 GCA_016872975.1 Planctomycetota bacterium | reverse complement strand
ACGATATTCCGGCAAGTGTGATTGCGGGTGGGTTTGCGGACTTCATGCCGCGCGCAATTCCCGGCGTGCCCCTGGATGTCATAAAGTCGGCATTCGGAGATCTGCATCAGCACGGCCTCATCAACTCTGACAAGGGGATCTTTACCGTCATGACCATGGCATCAGGCCGCGACCTTCTTGGTCAGCGAACAACAGCACTCGGCCGAGCCTTTGTCTCATTCTGTTCCACGCCGCCGGAGGCAGCCAGTGCCTAACCAGAGCTTGCAGCAGACGAAGCCGCCTGTCACGTCGCCTGCTTGCGCAGGCGCCGCGCCAGCCGTCTTCGCTGCTGAAGCTGGGTGTTACTGAGCGCGGCATAATAAAAGGCCGCGCCTAATCAAAAAAAGAGAGCCCGGAGTGCTCAATGAACGAACAAACGACTTGTCGGCTGCTGCGGGTCTTGCACAGCCCACGCTTCGCTGCGTGGAAGAGTTCGTCGGCGTTCGCCGGAGCATGATTTGCCAGAACCTTACCCTTCAGGTATCCCCACGCGGTCTCGATAGGATTCAGCTCCGGGGCGTACGCCGGGAAGTATCGAAGCAGAAGTCGGCCTTGCTGCTTGGCGACGAAGTCCTTGACCTTCTTGCTGCGGTGAGCGTTCAAACGATCCCAGACCACGATCACCGGGCCCTCGACGTTGCCAAGGAGCTGGCGCAGGAACTCACGGCAGCCGACACCATCGAGGTTTTGGCCGCGGTAGATGCGGAAGTACACGCGAACACTCTTGCGGCGCCCCGGCTCGGCGCAGATTGCACCGATGACAGATACCTTGGTATGGTGGCGGCCGACGCGCTTGAGGATCGGTGTCTGACCCCGCGGCGCCCAGGTGCGGCAGACCACCGGCGCCGACATCACGGCGCATTCGTCGATAAACGCTATGGTAGCGCCGATTTCTTGGGCTTTTTTTTTGTCGCAGGCCATCTCTCCCGGACCCAACGGCGGATCTTCTTCTCGTCCCGCTCGATCGCTCGAGACTCAGGCTTCTGCATACTCCAGCCCAGATGCTTCAGCACGCGCCGGACATGGTCCTTATGGAAGCTGATGCCGAACTCGCGACGAATCATCACCGCCACGCGTGGGCACGTCCAGAGATCGGCATCGAAGCCGGCTGCGCGCGGGCCCTTCACGAGCAGGCGCTCCAGCTTCTTCCGGGCGGCGGCATCCAGTCGAGGTGGCCGTCCTGGTGCCGGGCGGGCCTCCAGGCCACGGTCACCATCGCCGCGATGCCAAGCGATCCACTTGCGGACCGTCCGCACGTCGACCTTCAGACGCCGCGCGGCCTCGGCTTGGGACAATTCGTCCTGTTCAATCAGGCTGATCGCCTTCTTCCGGCGAGCTTCCAACTTGTCGGCACTGCCAGCGGGTCTTCCCATCGTTCCCCTCCTTGGTGGAGAGGATCGTACACCATACCGGCGAGAACGCAAGGCCTTTTATTATGCCTCTCTCAATAATCCAGAATTGA
>VGYL01001450.1 GCA_016872975.1 Planctomycetota bacterium | reverse complement strand
GGTCGTGCAGACGAGCTTGACGTTCATTTTGCGCAGGAGGTGGCGGACGCTGAACTCGGGCGAGTCCAGCATTTCGTTGCATTCCTCGTAGATATCGTGGGCGGTGCGGCCGTCGAGCAGCGTGCCCCGGATGCCGAAGTACCGCTTGAGCTCCAGGTGCGTCCAGTGATAGAGCGGATTGCCGAGGCAGTAGGGCACCGTCTGGGCCCATTTCTCGAACTTCTCCCCGTCGCCGGCGTCGCCGGTGATGTATTTCTCGTCGATGCCGTTGGTCCGCAGGGCCCGCCATTTGTAGTGGTCGCCGGCCAGCCAGGCCTGGGTCAGGTTCTCGAAGCGATGGTCCGCCGCGATCTGGTGGGCCGGCAGGTGGCAGTGGTAGTCATAGATGGGCATCTTCCGGGCGTGTTCGTGGTACAGGGTCCGGGCGGTCTTGGTCTGGAGGAGGAAGTCCTCGCTCAAGAATGGCTCTGGCATAACGCTCCTTTCAGAAGTTTGATGTTTGAGGTTTGATGTTTGAAGTGAAAGGTGGCTCTTCCCAATCAACCACCAAGCATCAACCATCAAAAATCAATCATCGTTCTCTGCCTTTTCGCCCGGGGTGGGACGCTTGGGCGGACCCTTGAATTCGGCCATCTTCTTGGCCCAATCCGACATTTCGCTCTTGGTCTTCTGGAGCCGCTCGGACTGCGGCTTCGGCTGCTTGGCCTCTTCCTGGCGTATCCGGTAGTCCCAGAGGAAGTACGCGGTCCACCCCCCGGCCACGACGATGACGCCGACGATCATGAAGATGGCATATAGACTCATGGTGCTTACCTTTCACGCGGAGGCGAAGTCGTCAATGGGACACTGCTGTTTACGTGCATGATAATCGAATCCCCCGGACAGGTCAACCCGGCCGCGAATCTCACGTGCGGAGGCGGCAGGGGGCCCCCAAGACGCGACACGATGCGTTTGGGGACCCCGACCTCAAGGCCGGAAGGCCTGGTTGGTAGTGGCGTCGTCAGACGCTGTCTTCATGCTCGTACGAGCATGAAAGGGCGTCCATGGGCGGCTCCTCGCCCTCGGGCGTCCCGAAGAGATGTCTTGTGGCGTCACTCCCAACTCAGGCAGATGGCATCGCCGCTCGATCTTTGAGGCTCACGGCTCCTCCCGGCCGCGGCGCCGGGGGTCCATCACGCCGGCCGGGGGTTTGGCTTCGAACTTGAGGTCCGCCAGGCGCGTCTTGCCCATCCATTCGACGGTGACCCGCACCGATTCCTTCCTGGCCTGCTGGGCCTGTGTGATGAGCTTTTCGAAGGTTTCGACGTTGTCGATGGAGACGCCGTCCACGGCGCGGATCAGCTCGTAGGTGTTGATGCGGGCCAACGCGGCCGGGGTGCCCTGTTCGACCTTGACTACGACGATCGTCGGCTCTTCGGGCTTCAGGCGCAGGGCCGCGCGGACCTCGTAGGTCACGTCCTTGACGGTCAGGCCGAGTTTGTCGTTCTTGTACCTGGCTGCACT
>VGYL01001449.1 GCA_016872975.1 Planctomycetota bacterium | reverse complement strand
ACGTTCCGTGCCCCGTGCCACGGACCCCGGCCCCCGGCCCTTGGCCCCCACGAACGCCAATCTCCTGACGGGCCCTCCTGGAACCCCCGCTGGGCGGCAAATTGGGTCTGTTCCGCACCATGCCCGCTCGCGGCGTCCATCGCCCACATCGCTGGTACTATACTACTCGACTCGGTAAGTCGCAATGGACAAGGCCGAAGTCAAGCGGATCGTCGCTTTCCTGAACGACGTTCAGGAGGACATCTTCACCGTCCTCGCGACGTTCCACTACAATCCGCGGGACAAAAAGGGTGCAGCTATCACTCCGAAGGGCAGGGACTACCTGAACCGGCAGCCCAAGTAGGCTCAACGCGTCTTGTTCGCCATTTCGACCACTACTTGGAACGCCCGCCCCAGATCGAACTCCGCGAAATCTTTGCTGCGCACCACGGGTTTCAACTGTGACTCAAGCTGGGGCCGCAGCATTGCCAGGCGCTGGTCGGAGACGTTCACTGCTTCGTTGCCGGGCACAGCAAGCTTCTGACGGACCAGCTCGATCAGGGCAGGCTCTTGCGGTCGAAGGTCCAGGCGGCGCACGGCGTAGTCGATGTCGTAGAAATCGCGGATTGCCACTTCACGGCGAGACAAAGCCGCTCGGAACTTCTCGGCAAACGCCTCCATCCTGGAGATACAGGGCAACGCAATGTGAGGGACCATCTGTCGGCCCGACATGGGATCGAGCAGGACAGTTCGTGCTGTCCCGTTGCATATGGGCGTCAAGAGCGGCTCCCGCAGGCCGATCTCAATCTTGATATTGTCTTGCTGTGGGCCGAGCAGGGAATCGTAGCCGATGACCGCGACGTATTGCGTCGAACGGTTGGCCCCGGTCCACCCTTTGACGACGTGGAAGGCAGGGACTCGTTTCTCAAGCGCCAGGACCGTCTTCTTTGCTTCCGCGGCGCGGACCTTGCGTTCGGTAGACTTCACCTCCCAGGGCACGGGAATCAGGAAATCCAAGTCCTCGCTCAGTCGGTAGAATTCCCCATGCACCTTGGCCAGGCAGGTCCCGCCCTTGAACACCAGCACACCGGCCGTTGCCAGGTGCTGCAACAGGACGGTACAGAAATAGTCCTTCTCGATGAGCCGCGGCGAGAACCCCGTCGTGGCCGCCGTGAAATTCACCGCTTCCAGGAACCAATCCCGGTCCTCATGGACGCGGATGACGGTTGGATCAGACCTGTTCATTGCGCACCACGCCCCAGCGACGGTCCACTGTGCCGCGTTTGGGCCTCGTCGGAATCCACGCGATCAAGCTGGTCGTCGGTTTCAAAGCCCGTTCCAGCCTGCGAAGCAAGGCATCGTCCACCTTTTCGAACGCCAGTAGTGCACCCATCCGACGGATGGTGCCCGTGTCGCCATAGCGCAGGGCGGTCTTTACCAGACCGGCTGCAGTGACCCGCCGCGCCTTCAACTCGCGCCGAATCCATTCATATCCGCGCGGCAGGCCGTTGAACCGCGACCAATC
>VGYL01001448.1 GCA_016872975.1 Planctomycetota bacterium | reverse complement strand
GGCGGCAGTCTCGGCTAGCTCCAGGTTGACATCCAGAAGTGCGACCTTCATGGCAAGCCTGGCGAGCCGAGCTGCGATGGCCCGGCCGATGCCGCGGCCGGCGCCTGTCACAATGGCGGTAGCTCTCATCCGCATTCCTCCTGTCCGCTACAGAGCCACTGGGGCTGCATCCGCGCCCCAGGCCGTTGAACATCAACTCACATGCTCCAGTTGGTCGAAGGTCACCCAGCTCCGCTCGTCTCCCGCCCGCCGCTCGCGCCAGGAGCACTGACGCTGCTCAGGAGGTTCGGTTGGGCTGTGCCATGCACACCCGCGCCGCTATCTCCGATCTCCGGAGCATTCCGACCAACATACCGCGGCGCCCAATAGCCGAAATACATCTCCTCGCAATCAGGATTGCAGAAGTCGCGCTCCTGATCGCCCACCTGCCCGCGCCAGACGCGACCCGGAAGCATCTTGCCGCACAAGTGGCAGTTGATGACAGAGACTTCGTACCAGTTGCGCGTGCGGGTAGCCCACTGCCCCATACCCTGTCCTCCTTCACATCTGCAGATCGTGATCCATGGAAGAAAGGTCCATGCCATAGCGTGTCCACGCAGCCTCAGGAGAGACGAAGCCTTCCTTCAGGTCGCGCAGGAGGCGCTCGACGGCCCTGTCCTGCGGCCGCCCAAATCCACCTCCTCCGGGACTCTGTAGGAGGACTTCGTCGCCCTGCTCCAGCGTCACGTTGACGAACTTGGCGGCGCTTACTGTGCCGAAGACATCGCTGAATGGGCGAAAGTCGGGCATACCTTTGCGCCGGATGAGCAGCGCGCTGTTGGCGCCTTCACCGCCGCCGAAGAGACCCCACGGCTTCACCTTCATACGCTCAAACAGCGCGCTGAGCGTGATCTGGGGTGCCGTGACTTCGAGGACGCGCCGGATACCGAGGCCGCCGCGGAACTCCCCTGCCCCTCCGGAGTCCGGAACAAGCGCGTAGCTCTTGGTCAGGTAGGGGAACCTCGTCTCGAAGATCTCCACTGGCGTGTTCCGGCAATTGCCGTTGGGTACCACCACGGCGTTGTTGCCGTCACGCCACGATGCAGCCCCCCAGCCGCCCGCTTCGAAGTGGTAGCATACATAGTACTGGCTTGACTCAGGGTGCACGCCGCCGAAGAGAAAGTTGCACGAGGTGCCCCCCTCAGCAGCCGCCACTCGATCGGGGATCGCCTGGGCCAGCGCGCCCAGGACCGCGTCCACGATGCGCGGATGGGTCTCGGTGTTGCCGGCCACAGACGGCCCAGGATGCAGCACGTTGACGCAGCTCCCGGGCGGCGCGATGATGCGGATCGGGCGATAACAGCCGGCGTTGTGGGGGATCTCATTGTCCACGATGTGGAGGATGGCGTTGTAGGTGGCGGAAGCGGTCACACCATACGTGGCGTTGATGCACCCGCGCGCCTGGGGATCAGAGCGGCTGAAATCGGCCAGGATTCCGTCGCCCTGCACAACGATGTTCACCCGCACGA
>VGYL01001447.1 GCA_016872975.1 Planctomycetota bacterium | reverse complement strand
CGACGCCCTGCAGGGGCTGGGCCGCATCGTCTCGACCAAGGCGACGCTGCCCATCCTGCAGTGCATCCGGTTCGACGCCGACGGCGACCAGGTTGCCATCGCCGGCACGAACCTCGACCAGTACGGCCGCTACACCGCCGAAGGCAGCGTGGCCCGCAAGGGTGCGTGCGTCGTCGAGCTGGAGCGACTCAAGCCGTTCGTGAAGGGCTCCGACAAGGACACCCTCACGCTCGACGCCGGCAAGGACCGTGTGACCCTCACTAATCCGGTACACGGCCAGAGCATCGACCACACCCTGCCGGCCTATGATCCGGCTGACTGGCCGAGTACACCGGCGGAGATCGAAACTACAACAGCGCCGGAGTCCTTCATGGCCAGATTGCAGGCCCTCATGCCGTTTGCGTGCCAGGATCCCAGCCGTGCGGTGCTCAACGGCATCTACCTTGAGAAGGCCGAGAACGGCTGCCGCATGGTCGCCACCGACGGGAAGCGGCTGACGTGCTACGAGGTGGGCGACCTGCCCATCGCCGAGAGCGCCATCCTGCCCCTGTCCAAGTTCATCGCGTGGAACCGCCTCGCCGGTCCGGTGAAGCTGGGCGCGACCACGGGCAAGACTGGCAAGTGGATCCGGCTGGAGTGCGGCCCCTGGTCGGTCACGATCCGGGGCGTCGAGGGCACCTATCCCAACTGGCGGCATGTTGTCCCCGATGACAGTGCGGCCACGCTCTCGTTCACGCTCTCCCCCGAGGATGCCGCGATGCTCCGCACCGCGCTGCCGACGTTCCCGGGCCACGACGATCACCAGCCGAGCATCCACCTGTCCGGCAAGGACGGGCGGCTCTGCGCCCTGGGCCGGGGCATGGAGGACAAGAAGCCGACCGCCTTGGAGCTGTCCGGCTCCACGTCGACCGGCGACCTGCAGGCGGCCGTCAACCGCCAGTTCCTGATCGATGCCCTGTCCGCGGGGTTCCGGCAGTTCGGGGTGACGGAGAACGAAGGCCCGCTGGTGGCCAGGGATGGCTCCGGCGGACTTCATATCCTCATGCCCATGCGCCTGCCGCCCCCCGACCCCGTGGCCCTGAAGAGCGAACCGACTCCCGTTGTGGAGCCGCAACCCGAACCCAGGAAGGAGACCGTCATGCCGAAGACCGTGCCCGAGAAGACCGAGCCGGGAGCGATGGACCGCCTGATCGCGGCGTTCGAGGCCGCCAAGGCGAAGGTCCGGGAGGCCAACGACGCGCTGGGCCAGGTGGCCGGCGCCATCAAGGAGGCCCTCCGGGAGGACAAGCAGCGCCGCGCCGAGATCGATACCGTCCGCGCCGGGCTGCTCAAGCTCCAGGCCATCCGCGTGTAGTTCTGTTACTCAGAACACACGCATCCATCGAGGGGCCGCTTCCATCCGGGGGCGGCCCTTCCCCTTTTCCATCCGACCGAAACGTCCGTACCGAAACCCAAGAGACAGGAGAAGACCATGAGCAAGTACCGTGTGTTGCTGGCGATCGCCCGGGGCGC
>VGYL01001446.1 GCA_016872975.1 Planctomycetota bacterium | reverse complement strand
CATGGTGTCGAGGGCGGCCAGCTCATCGTAGGCATAGATGTGAACGGTGCGGGTCAGCGTTTCGCCCGGCTCGACCTCGACATAGACCTGGGGCGGCGTCAGATCCACGGTGTAGGTGTCAGTGTAGACTGCTGAGATATTGCCTGCCAGGTCTCGGTACTGGGCGTACAGGGTTACAGTGTTTTCTTCGGGCAATGAGACAGGCCAGGTGATCGTGTCGGTGTATGGTTGCCAGGCCGCATCGTTGAGGGATGGATCGAGGCTCAGCCGGACATCAGCCACACCGCTCAGGTTGTCTTCGGCGCCGAGGTAGACGATGGTGGTGATGATGTCCGGGCCGACCACGCGGCGATCCAGGGCGATGCCGCCGTAGGGCGCTTCGGTGTCGAGCATGAAGTTGGTCGCAGCGCTGGCCGACACATTGCTCGCCTCATCGCGGAAGCGGGCGTACACGGTCTTGACGCCATCGCCATCGGCCGGCGTGTACGGCTTGAGCGCCGAGAACGGCTCCCAGGCCGCGTCCGTGAAGTCGGCGTCAGCGCTGATCTGCATTTCGGCTATGCCGCTGTTGTCATCCATGGCATTGATGTAGAGATCCACAGCGCCATCCGCGTTGGGCGCCAGCACGGCCAATGGCGCCGAAGCGGATTGTGTCAGGTAGGTGACCTTGCCACTGCGGTACAAGGTCGAGGAGCGATCCGGTTGGCCTGCTGCAACGGCCTGAGCACTGCTCGCGATACTGTCCCCGACGCTGATCGCGCCTGCCGGTGCATTGGGATCGTAGATGATGTCATCGAAGTACGTGCTGCTGACGACGCCATCCGCCGCCCGGAAGGCTACGTAGACGAAGCGTGGCAGCACCTGTTGGCCTGCGACGGGCAGCGTCCAGGTCTTGGTGCTGGTGTATGGCTCCCACTGGGCGTCAGCGAAATCCTCGCTGTTGCTGACCCGCATTTCCACGGCGGTAGGGGAGCAGATGTCCAGTTCCACGCTGGGGTGGCTGGTGAACGCGGCGCCGCCGTTGATGCGGACGAGAGGCTCCGAACATGCCGGAGCGGGCGTCGGCGCAGGGGTCGGGCCCGGCGTCGGCATCGGTGTCGCTGCGGCGGCAGACGGTCGGGCCGCCAAAAAGCCGGGCTGATGCTGATAGCTGCCGCTGCTCAGGGTGGTCTGGTTGTGGGGCAGGCCCAGCTCGCCTACCGTGCCGATCATCTGGAAGGTGGCCGAGCTCAACGTCGGCGCCACCACGCCCGAGGCGAAGATGCCGTTCACGAAGTTGAACTCGTCATGCGCCGGCCTCACGATTGGGAGCGCCTGGCTGCCAGCTTCATAGCCTCCGACAAGCGCGTAGTGTGCGCTGCTGACCCGACGGGAATCCAGGGTTTGGCCCAGAGTGCCGCGACCTCGGTAGCCGGGGGAGTTGTATTCGTCGCCGCCGGCGCTTATCGCATGATCGAACAGCCGGTAGGTGGCTGAACGCGGCTGATCGGGGTTGACTTCGAGATACACCGC
>VGYL01001445.1 GCA_016872975.1 Planctomycetota bacterium | reverse complement strand
TACATCCTGTACGGCCGCGCCCACATGAAGTGGTCTACCGCCCACCCGGACTCGGATCCCTGGTTCTTCCCGGTCTATCCCGGCGCGGTCGAGGGCATCTGGACGACGCGGCGCTGCCAGTATCGGCACGAGAGCGACGACTGCATCCACTGGTCCAAAGGTGAGCTCATTTTCGAGCCTGGGCCTGATGATAACCTGCAGGACGCCCACTACTGCTTCGTCCCCTGGCGTGCGGACGAAATGCACCTGGGTATCCTCGGCATCTTCCATGAGGTTGACAATACCTTCGACATCGAGCTCTGCCATTCGCGTGATGGCAAGGCGTGGAACCGCTTCCCGTCGCACCAGCCCATCATGGAGCGGGGACCTGAAGGCAGCTACGACTGCTACATGCTGGAGACGCCCACGCAGCCGCTGGTGGTGGGCGATGAGATCTGGATCTACTACGGTGGGGCCAACATCCACCATGACTGGTGGATCTTCGGCCAGATGCAAGGACTGGACGTGCCGGAAGCCAAAGACCCCACCTATGCCTACAACGGCTCGCATCTCTGCCTGGCCACTCTGCGCCTGGACGGCTGGGTGTCGCTGGATGCCACCATTCGCGAAGGCTACGTCGAGACCAAGCCCGTCTTCTCCACCGGCAAACACCTCTACATCAACGGACGGTGTGATCCGGGCGGCACCATCCAGGTGGAGGTGATGGACAACTGGAACCACGTCTGGCCCGGCTACGGCAAGGCTGATTGCCAGACGTTTACCGGAGACAGCGTGCGCCACAAGGTGGCCTGGACGGGTGGCGACGCTGTCAACATGATCCCCGGCATCGTCAAGCTGCGCTTCCATCTGCGCAACGCCGAGCTCTACTCGTTCCAGATCGCCTGACGAGGATTCAGTGGCGAGTTCGGTGAAAACGATGAAACTACGAGAGAAGGTGGCTGTGGTCACCGGCGCCGGCAGTGGTCAAGGCCGGGCAGTGGCTCTCCTCTTCGCCCAGGAGGGGGCTCGGGTAGTGGTCGGCGATGTGAACGCCCAGGGGGCCGATGAAACGGTCTCGTTCATCGTCGCCGCAGGCGGCAAGGCAGTAGCCACGGCCGGGGATTTGTCCAAAGCCTCCGCTGCGCAGGCACTGGTTGCTGCCGCGTTGGACGCCTATGGGCGCCTGGACATCCTCTATAACAACGCTGGTGTTTTCTGGGCGGATCGCGATGCCCCCACCGCGGAACTGGAGGAACACGTCTGGGACCGCATCCTGGACATCAATCTAAAGAGCGTCTATCTGTGCTGCAAGTACGCCCTCCCCGAGCTGATCCGCAGCCGGGGGTGCATCATCAATGTCTCGTCGGTAGCCGGCTACGCAGGCGACAAGGATTTTCACGCCTACCCGGCCAGCAAGGGCGCCATGCTCTCCTTCACCAGGTCACTGGCGCAGAAGTACGGGCCGCAGGGTGTACGGGCCAACGTGCTCTGCCCGGGCTTCATCGAGACGCCTATGGTCCAGTTCGTGCTCGACG
>VGYL01001444.1 GCA_016872975.1 Planctomycetota bacterium | reverse complement strand
GCGCCATCTGTCCCTGCAATGGCGCGCGGGCGAACCCCGCGCGATCCGGCCGGGGCAGGGGGCCCTCCCGCAGCCCGGCGACGCCCTGCAGCCCTGGATGACCGTGGTTCTCGGCGACCGCTTGCCGGCGGCCAAACAGAAGGCCTGCGTAAAGGCTCTCGCCCGTTTTCGCTGCGCTGCGGGCCTTGCCACGGAAACCCTGAAAAGTCCGCTTCACGAGCGCGACGGCTACTGGCGCGGCCCGGTCTGGGCGCCCTACACGCTGCTCGCGTGCGACGGTCTGCGGCGGATGGGGCAATCCAGGATGGCGTCACAAATCGCCGCTGATTTTGTCGGCAACTGCCGCGTCGCCGGTTTTGCCGAAAACTTTGCCGCCGACAACGGCGCTCCGCTTCGGGATCGCGCCTACTCGTGGACCGCGAGCGCTTATTTCGTACTGACTCAACACATGCAGGGAGGCCAAGAATGAACCGACGCGACTTCATGCGAATGACCGGACTGGGAATGCTGGCGGCCGGGATGCCGGGGGGTGGGCTCGCGAAGGCGGACTCGGCTGCCAGCGGCAAGCCCAACATTATCTTCGTTCTGGGAGACGACATGGGGATCGATGTCGGCATCGGATGCTACTCGGACCGCAAGGGTCTGACGCCCAATCTCGACGCCCTGGCGGCCGGCGGCGTCCGGTTCGAGCGCTGTTTCGCGACCCCGATCTGCGGACCTACGCGGTGTTTGCTTATGACCGGCCGGTACCCGTTCCGGACGGGCGGGTGGAATCATGGAGGCCCGGCAGTCCCCGGGGTTCTTGCCCAGAATGAATATCCTCTGGCGCGGATCCTCTCCGAGGCCGGTTACGACACCTGTTGCGTTGGCAAGTGGAGGCAGATGGGGCAGACACCACGTGAGTGGGGATTCGATGAGTACGTCATGTCACCCACCGCTACCGGATATTATTGGGCGAAAAAGTACACAAAGAACGGAAAGGAAATTACGGAGGACAAGGATGTCTTCTTCCCGGACGTTTGTCAGGACTATGCGCTGGAGTTCATCCGGCGGCATGGCGCCGACGGTTCCGCCGCAGGCAAACCGTTCTTCCTGTACTATCCGACGCATCTCATGCACAACAAGCTCGCGCCCACGCCCACGCCCGATGGCAAACCCGGCGTGAAAAGCAATGCCGGAGAGGTCAGAACAGAAAATCTGATCTACCTCGACAAACAGATCGGGGCGTTGGCAACAGAGCTGGACCGGTTGAACCTGCGTGAGAACACGCTCATAATTTTTGCGGGCGACAATGGAACCGACATGGGAGGATCCACGATAAATAAGCGCCGAATCAGCGGGGGGAAGCACACAATGTTGGAGGGCGGATCGCTGGTGCCGTGCATCGTCAACTGGAAGGGCGCCACCCCGGCCGGCAGCGTTGTAAAGGATCTGGTTGATTTCAGCGACCTCCTGCCGACCTTCGCCGAGCTCGCGGGCGCCAAACTGCCGGACAAGGTGCCGCATGACGGTTTG
>VGYL01001443.1 GCA_016872975.1 Planctomycetota bacterium | reverse complement strand
GTGTCGATGGTAAACAGCTCGGACTCGACCGAAACGACCCACGTCTCGGGATCTCCCGCGTGCGCCGTCGGCGCGAAGAGATCCAACCACGAGCCCGGGCCCAGGAAACACAGGCTGGCCAAGAGCACCCCCAGTACCCGCGAGAGGAAGCGCGGACATCTCTTCCCGACCACCGAGACACATCCCCCACGCCCCGAAGCGTCGTGATTTTGTTGGACGCCTTGGTTACGTCCGCCACTCCGAGGAGACCACGGATAACACGGATGCTCACTGAAAACCAACCGCCGTGGGGCATCCGTGTGATCTGAGTAATCCGTGGTAAGTTCTGGGTGCTCGCGCCGCGGCACTAAACATCCGCTTGGCGAGGCCACAGCAGGAAACGAAGGAAACAAAGGCAACTCGGGGCCTTCGTGTTCCTTGTTGCCTTCTGTGGTAAACGCCGGGAGCTCGCGCCGCCGCACTGAGCATCCGCTTGGGGAGGAGGCCACAGAAGGAAACGAAGGAAACAAAGGCAACTCGGAACCTTCGTTTTCTTTGTTGCCTTCTGTAGCTTCCCGACGCTCACAGAGATCGGACCGCCCGGAGGGTTCGGCGGCGTCACGCTCGCCTACTAACACCGGGCGGCCCTGGGTTGCGTTTCGCCACGAAGGCCCGAGGGCCTCCGCGGACGGGACAACGGCCGGTTCAGTTCCTTGCGCCATCCGGCCTTGATCTGAGGTAGCTTCCAACCGCACCATCCGCGCCAATTGTTCGTTGGTGAAAACCGCATACGGCGGCACCGCCTCCCGATCCGAGAACTCCTTGCGCAAGGCGCGCAACCGCGCGAACCGCTCAAACTGCGGGGGCGTCAACACTTCTTTGTAATCGACCTTGCTCACCGGACGCGGCTCGGTCACCTGCCCGTCCAGGTACTCGACACAGAAGGACCAGAACGAACTGCGCCCTTCCTCGATCAGCCGCCGTTCGACGTTCAACACGCGCCGCCCGCGGATAAACTGGTTCATCGCCGCCATGGCATCCTCTGAGCCGCTGGCCGGCACCGAGAAAACTTGGAACTGGACACCCGCCATTTTTTTTCACGCGGGGGCTGCGCCCCCGCGACCCCCGCAGGCCCTGCGCCGCCACACTCGCTCGCACCGCGGCTGCCCAGCGCTCGCCGGCGGCTCCGTCCCTCCGCCGCCTTGCTCGCGCCTCGCCACCGCACCGCTGGCTCGTACCCTACCTGTGCACGGATCAAGGCCCATGACTCAAGGAACTGGAACTAGGGCCACGCGGAACCCGAGGACGAGGCTCCGGCCCGACGGGACGTCCCCGCCGCGGCCCGCGGACCGGCAGTACCGGCCGTCGAGGCTCCAACCGCCGCCGCGGAACACGCGGTACGAGCCCGAAGCGAGGCCAGTAGGATCGGTTACGTTCCCACCAGGGTAGGCGCCGTGCCAATCGTAGCACCATTCCAAGACGTTCCCGTGCATGTCGTACAGTCCCCACGGATTCGGCAGCCGGGTCCCGACCGCAT
>VGYL01001442.1 GCA_016872975.1 Planctomycetota bacterium | reverse complement strand
TCACTTCGGCGCCTTAACGCCAATAAGGCTACGGGGTGACATTTTCATAACCTCCTGTTCTAGCGTAGCTTATGTCAAACCGAGGGACAAATCGTAGCGTTGTGGTACTAAAGGCGGAACTCCGAATCGCGCAACAACGGTCATGCACCGCCCTACGGCCACCCCGCTTTTTCGCGGTTGCGTCTGCCGCCGCGGCTGCTATAATGCGGCAGATGCATTTTGCGGGTGTTCGCGGGTGCGCTGTCAGCCAACGTGTGCAGGATCAGGACGGTTGCGTGAAGTTTCAGATCTTCAGAGAAGGCAAGCTCGTCAACGATTTCGCGCTGTCCGGCGCCTATCTGTTCGGCACGGACGGCATCAGCATTCGCCGGGCCAAGATCACTGTTGCGGACGGCTGCGTGGAATGCGTGCGGCCGAGTCTGGAGACCGCCGGCCTGGCCTTGCTCTGGCCGATTGAAGGTTTTGGCCGGGTCCTGCTGCCCACCACCTGCCTGCCCGAACGGGACCGGCCCTATATCCTCAACGTCGAGCTGGCCCGCGCCAAGCTGATGCAGATCACGAATCGCCGCGAGGAGTGGTCGTTCTTCGACAACCTCGAAGGCATGGAGGAGATCTCCAAGGAGTCCCAGGAACTGTTCATCGAGGCGATCCAACATATCAACGATGCCCCGACCGCCTCGCAGTTGGCCGACCGGGCCCTGCGCAAGGCGACCATCTACTCGGAAAAGCTGGCGGGCCGCCAGGGCAAATCGGTCTTCGAGCGGCGCCGCAAGAGTCCCGGCTTCGGCCGGGGCTGCCTGGGCTGCCGCCTCGATCCGAACCTGATCGCCCAACCGCAATACCTGGACCGGGCCCTGGAGTATTTCGCTTCGGTGACGCTGCCGATCAACTGGGCCCGTGTGGAGCCCCGGCAGGGGCGTTTCGATTTCTCCCTGGTCGACAGTTGCATGACCGCCCTGAGCCGGCGCAAGGTGGTGATCTCCGCCGGACCGCTGCTGCGCTTCGCCCCGGACCAACTGCCGGACTGGCTGCTGCGTTCCGGCGTCGGTTTCGAGAAGATGCGCGAGCTGGCCTACCAGTTCGTGTCGAAGGTCGTCGCCCGCTACGCCCAGGTGGCGCATCGCTGGTGCGTCATCAGCGGCCTGAACGCCTTCAACCAGTTCAACTTCAACTTCGAGCAGATCCTCGAAATGACGCGGGCCGCCAACATGGCGGTCCGGGCCGCCGGCAGCCGGGCGATCCGGATCGTCGAGGTCAGCAGTCCCTGGGGCGAGTACTACGCGACGACACCCAACAGCATCCCGCCGTTCGTTTACATGGATATGGTGGTCCAGAGCGGCACGAGCTTCGACGCCTTCGGCCTGCAGATGCGCTTCGGCAAGGATGAGGTGGGCATGCACCTGCGGGATATGATGCACATCTCGTCGCTGCTGGACTGCTTTGCCCCGATCGCCAAGCCGCTGTACGTGACGGACGTGGAAATTCCCAGCGAAAACGGCAAGGGCAAGTTCAGTCCGGAC
>VGYL01001441.1 GCA_016872975.1 Planctomycetota bacterium | reverse complement strand
ACGACCGTCCGCAGCCTGCCGCCATGTGGATGAAGAACACCTTCATCCCGCTCGACATGATCTTCATCGCCCCGGACGGTACGGTGCACCGGATTGAGACCTATACCGAACCCTTTTCCACCCGCTCGATATATTCCGGCGGCGATATCGTCGGAGTGCTGGAACTGAACGCCGGACAGGCCGACAAGATCGGGCTGAAACCGGGCGATAAGATCATCTATCCAGGCATGACCGGCGGGCGAAACCCGTAAGGCCACGGTCCCATTAGTCTTTTACTCAAACCTGAAGGCTAGTCTCCAGGACCAGGGCGAACTATGTATCTGTCAGAAGGCGATTTATCGGGGCATAGCGCAGTCTGGTAGCGCACCTGCTTTGGGAGCAGGGGGTCGCAAGTTCAAATCTTGCTGCCCCGACCAATTCTATCGCCGCATAGGACAAAAACGATGCCAGCCACCGCTCGTATCTACAAGCCAGCCAAGAGCGCCATGCAGTCCGGCAAGGCGACGTCGCGCGAGTGGGTGCTGGAGTTCGTGCGCGAGCAGCCGCGCGCAATCGAGCCTCTCATGGGATGGACAAGCTCAGCCGAGACGCGTCAGCAGGTCCGCATGACCTTCCCATCCAAGGAAGAAGCGATCGCCTTCGCCACAAGTCAGGGCATCGCCTTCCGTCTCGAGGAGCCGCACGGGTCGGAGATCAGACCGAAATCCTATGCGGAGAATTTCAAGTTCGGGCGTCCCGCCCGCTGGACGCACTGACATTCACGCGTTCGCGTTTCTTTCGGGTATACTCGCGGCCCAAGCGGTCCCGTAGCTCAAGGGATAGAGCATCTGCCTTCTAAGCAGAGGGTTCAAGGTTCGAATCCTTGCGGGACCGCCACTCGCCTTTCGACTACACTCATCTCGCAATCCTTGCCGGTGAGAGACCCCTCATGCGCCTGGTCGCGGCTTTTCTTTTAACGCTCATCCTTTCGCTCCCGGTGTCGGCCAAACCGAAGCTCTTGTGGGAGACCAAGGGGCTGGCCCAGCCGGAATCTGTCGTGATGGATCCGGCCACCGGCGTCCTCTATGTCAGCAACATCGCCGGCGCCATCATGCAGAAGGACGGCAACGGCTTTATCGCCAAGATGAGGCCTGACGGCACCATGATCGAAAAGGAATGGGTCAAGGGGCTCGACGCGCCGTCGGGGCTCGCACTGCACGACCGCACGCTCTATGCCGCCGATGTCGATCAATTGGTGGCCATCAATGTCGCCTCGGGTGACATCATTAAGCGCTACCCGGCGGAAGGCGCGCTGTTTTTGAATGGCATCGCCACCGACGAAGCGGGAACGGTTTACGTCTCTGACACACCCACAAACACGATCTGGCGCCTTAAGGACGGCCAATTCGAACCGTGGTTGACCAACGACGCGCTCAACAAACCGAACGGGCTTCTGGTGGAAGGCAACACGCTCATCGTCGCCCCGTTTGGCGATATGGCGGAGGGCGGGCAGGAGGGGAAGCTCGGCGCCTTGCTTGCGGTG
>VGYL01001440.1 GCA_016872975.1 Planctomycetota bacterium | reverse complement strand
TCAGCCGGATCGTGGCCATCGATCCGACCCGGGCGATCACCTTCCATCTTCCCGGCACGCCGGACGCCAACGGTGTGGCCGACCCCAACTCCCCATCTCAGGATGGGTCCGCGGCGAGAAGCCCGTTGTCCGACGGCTCCTCGCCCCGAGAACAACCGGCAAACGAGCGTGTGACCAATGAGCCAACACCTGCACAGACTAGGCGTCGATAGCCGGCGGGACCGGCAGGGAGTGATCCTGCTGGTCACCCTGGTGATTCTGGTGATCCTGTCCACCTTGGGATATACCCTGTATGCCCAAGTGGCGGCACGCCGGCACCGGGATCAGTACATCATCGACTACAGCATCGCACGCCATGCCTGCGCCTCCGGTCTGAAGTACGCCCTGGCGGCCGCGGGCAGCCTCCAGTTCGATATGGTCAGCCGGCCCAACGAGCCCGATTTCTCGGACGTCTTTGCCCTCAGAGAGGCCGAGTACCAGAAGCTTCTCGACCAGGTGGCGGCCAAGCTTGCCGCCGACGCCGCCCTGGCGCGGGACGGCTTCGGACAGATGTCGGGAAAAGCGGAAGTGCCACCGCCGTCGGCGGCGCAAGGTCGCAAGGGGACGGCCAAGCAGGGCTCTCTCAAGAAGGCCGCCCTCGGGGAGGAAGTGGATGACTTCAACGACTTCAGCGGCTTCGACCCGAACGGCAGCCCCCTTGTCGACCCCAAGCAACTCAAGATCCGCGGACCGTACGGTCCGCCCTGGCCGCTGATGACCGAGCCGATGGAGTTCGAGATCGGGGCCGCTACGATCGTGATCGAGATCGAGGACGAGAACGCCAAGTACCCGCTCGGTTGGGCCATGATCACCGACGACAAGCTCAAGGCGCCGGCCGGGGCGGGTTGGACGACCTTCTGCGAGTGGATGGGATACACGTCGGAAGAGATCTATCGGCTGAACCAGGGTATTGACGCAATCCGGGCGGTGAAGCCGTTCAAAGTCGAATTCCAGCCCGAGACGGAGAACGTGGAGCCGCCGGCCAGCCTCAAGAACAAGATCACGCGCCCGGCCCCCAACACGCCCGGCACGGTGGCGCGGCGGACCGTGACGCGCAAGCCCGTCTCGGTCGAGGTGCAGATCGAGCGGCAGAACAAGGAATATGCCAAGCTGCTGCACAGCCCGCTGATCGACCGGGACCTGCTGTCCCGCCCCAGCGCCCTCAGCGACACCCGCCAGGAATGCGCGCTGAAGTACCTCGGGCTCTGGGGCACGCGGCACGTCAACCTCAACACGGCCCCGCGCCAGGTGCTGGAGGCGGCGTTGACGTTCGGCAGCCTGGCCGACGCGCCCAAGATCGCCGAGGCGATCATCCAGCAGCGGCGGACAAGGCCGGTCGCCGACGTCAACGAGCTGAAGCAGACCATGCCCCGGTATGCCAACGCGCTCGACAACTGCCGCATCTTTCTCACGACGCGCAGCAACGTCCTGGCGATCCGCGTGACGGCCTACAGCGGTGTCGCCCGGGTGGCCGCCATGGGCG
>VGYL01001439.1 GCA_016872975.1 Planctomycetota bacterium | reverse complement strand
CCCTACTATTTTCTATTTTCTCCCCCCTACTTCCTCCTTCTCCCGTTGGTTGCGACGCATTGTCGTCAGCATCCGGCCCACTTCGTCTGTCAGACCTCGCAGCATCAGCGTCTCCGCGATTGGAAACCAGCCGATCTCCTCGCAGAGGATCAAGAGGGTATCCAGTTCTGCCAGCGAACCCTGGGCGATCGCCAGGAAGTGCGCCTTCTCTTTGTCCGTTTCCCTCGCCCAACCCTCCGCGATGTTGGCCGGGATCGAGACTGCTGCCCGTGTGATCTGAGAACGCATCCCGTAGGTCTCTTCGCGTGGCAGCCTCGGCGCGAGGCGATACACCTCCTGCGCCGCTTTCAGCGCCTTCTGCCATACCACCAGTTCCTTGTAGTGCAGACTCATCCCCTCCTCCGCTATTTTCTATTTTCTCTCTTCTACTTCCTGGATTAACCGGCGGCCGGCCGGCGAACTTGGGCGGGATCTCGATCAGCGCCTTGTTGATCAGCACGGCTACGGGGTTCAGGTCGCTGGCGTGCGCCTCCAGCCCCAGTCGCTGCGCCTCCAGCGGGATCGAGCCGCCGCCGGCGAAGGGATCGAGCAGGGGCGGCGGGTTGCCGTCCGTAGCCTTCAGGATCTCAGCACGCGCCCGGCCCAGCACCTCCTCGTTGTTGACGTTCTCCCACTTGACCAGCTCCTCGATGAGCCGGAAGAGGCGTTGGCGTTCGACGTCCTGCGCAGCCTCGGTGGGGAACTGGTCGGGGTAGCTGGATGGGTCGTCCACGATGGACGCGAAGATCACCGCGCGGCACGCGGCCAGCGGCCGCCGCGCCCACCACAGGTGCAGCGTGCTCGGATGTCCGTGGCGGATGGATTTCTCCCGCGCCGATTCCTTGTTGATGGCGTCGAGGGGGAGGGCGACCTCGATGAGCTTACGTTGAATGGTCATTTGCCGGGTCTCTCGCTGTCCAAGATAACGGGTCGCGTCATAAGTTCAGCCACGCGCCTGCAAAACCGCTGTAGGCTGTCGGCGTGCTGGGCTGCGATGTCTGGTCGCCAGAAACCCTGAGCATACTCGATAAGGCGCGATGTGTAGGCCGGTCCTTCTGATCGACCGCTCTCTGGTCGTGGCACCATGTCCACCCGGATGTCGCGGCGGCGGGAACGGCGAGCGAGGTTGACCAGGGCTGCTTTAGGATCGTCCAGGGCTTCAGGACTGATGGGGATGCGTGACAGGGCAACCCCCAGGAAATCCGCCAGCGTCTCCCGATCTGCCAGGAGCCAGCTCTCGACTTCTCGCACTGCGATCCGGAAGCACATGTGCGCCGCCGCGGTAGGCAGCCACTGCGCCCGGGCCGGCGGCGCACACTCGGTGTCCCGGTCCAGATCAACGAGGACGATCCACGGTTGGAATTGTGCGGCCTGATTGTAGCTGTGCAGTTGTCTCAGCAGGGTTGCTTTGCCGGTTTTGCCATAAACAGGCCCCAGGGTTGCACCGAAATGCTCGACAACGCGCCGTAGAACGACCTCGTCGG
>VGYL01001438.1 GCA_016872975.1 Planctomycetota bacterium | reverse complement strand
AAGGCCCACCACTTGGCCTGGTCGGTGGTCCGCAACTGGCCTTCCAGTTGGGCCGTGTAGAGCTCTTCCGCCAGTTGCCCCAGGGCCGGTCCCGGCACTGCGCCCAGGTGGATCAGGTCGTGGCCGTTCAAGAGCGGCTTGGGCTTGATGTCGATATCGCCAAGGTCTCGGATTCTCCTGCGCAGGCGTCCCAGCGCGGCCAACTCCTTCTTTGCCCCGGCGGCTTTCTGCATGGCACGCTCCAGCTCATAGAGATCCCAGAAGTACGGCTCGGCCAGCAGTCTCTTCAATTCGGCCAGGGACATCTCGACATCAAGCAGCCGGCCCCGCTGCGCGAGCAGGAATTCGAGGTGCCGGACCTGTTTGCGGCTCAGCTTCAGGATCTCGACCCCTTGCTGCACGAAGTCCGTCGCAAAGCCGGCAAAAAACGCGGCCAGGGCCAGCGGGAAGCCTACCCTCTTTCGCAGATGGCCCAGCACGGCGACGGCCCGCTCGGCCCCCACGCCGGCAAAGCCGGGAAAGATCGCCGGGGCCAGCCCTGTCTCAATCAACAGGGCCGTACCGGCGGCACGGTTCGGATCGACCAGAATCCCCTCCAACTCGAGGGCAATTCGCTCGCCGCTGATCCGCGTGATATTCACGGCGTTTTCGCGGATCGCGGCATAGGTCTCGGAGTCGATGGCAAAGCCCAGTTGGGTCGAGAAGCGCACGGCCCGCAGCATGCGCAGGTAGTCCTCCCCGAACCGTTCCTGGGGAGCGCCGATCGTGCGAAGGAGGCGCCGGGCGAGATCGGCCTGCCCCCCGACGTAGTCGATCACCTGCTCCCGGAGCGGGTCGAAGAACATGCCGTTGATGGTGAAGTCGCGCCGGCTGGCGTCCTCGGCGGCACTGGTGAACCGGACCTCCGTGGGATGGCGGCCGTCTTCGTACCCGGCCTCGGAGCGAAACGTCGCCACCTCGATCTGCTCGCTCTGCATCAGGACGATCACGACCCCGAACTTCGCTCCCACCTTCAGCGTGCGCCCAAACAGGCGGATCACGTCTTCCGGCCGGGCGTCGGTGGCCACGTCGTAGTCCTTGGCCGGCCGGCCCAGCAGCATGTCACGGACACAGCCGCCTGCCAGCAGCGCCTGGAAGCCGTGCCGCTGCAGCTTGTCGATGATCTTAATGGCCGCTCGCCTGTTGCTCATCCGCTTTCACCTGCAAGAGCACGATGGACATCGTTCCCCACCGGCGCCTGTCAATCGCGTGAAAGGGGCCGTAGTCTTCGAGCATCGTCACGCGACGGTGGGTCCGCACCACGACCACCCCTTTCGCAACCACCTGGTTCTGAAGGAGCCGCAGCAGATCGGCCAAGGAGGACTGCTCGCCGACATCCTGTGTGGACGCGTAGGGGGGATCGACAAGAACAAGATCATACGGCGCGCCGGCCGGACCGGGCGGGGCGCCGACGCGAAAGGCGCTGGCCCGGACGACGCGGCACTGGGAGGCAAACCCTGCTTTCGCGATGTTCTTCTCGAGGAG
>VGYL01001437.1 GCA_016872975.1 Planctomycetota bacterium | reverse complement strand
GGAAGCATGAGATGGCGGAGCAGCGCCGGCCCCAGGACCCGGCCTTCACCGGGGTGTTTCTCGTCGGGGTGTCTCGCGCGAGCGCGCCGGTCTGGCCTGTGCAACGGTATCCCACGGGGCGATGGCATCGGGTGAAGAAGTATGCGTTCGTGAATCACTATTTCTTTCACCTCGTGGACCCGGAGTGGGGGCACGTGACGGTCCGGATGAGCGGGCATCCGCCCTTTGGGGCGTGGGTGATCCTGAACGGCCATGAATGGGTGGAGTGCCAGGCCCGGAAGGAGGGGCTGGTGTTCGTGAAAGAGGGGAATGCGTTCACGCAGTTCTCCGACGGCGTCGCCTTGAGCCGAGTCGCAGAGACCTTGTCCGCGGAGCGGACGGTAGGGCGACTGCGCCAGGTGTGCGACCGCTGGATCTATTCGGCGTGTCTCTGCTTTGCCCTGTCGAGCCCGGAGCAGGCGCGATCGGGGTTTCGGTTCGACTATTCGGTCGTTCAAGCGGAGTACAGTCGGAACCTGCTCTACCGACGCGGCCCAGAGATGGACCCAGTTCACCAGGGCCTGATCGACCGGACTCGGCGCCCGTTGGACGTCCGGACGGTGACCACGCTGTTCGGTCGGAAACATCGGCCGTATGCCTGGAAGAAGACCTCCCCCGCGCACCGGCCTCGATTGCAGAAGACGGTCGAGACCCTCTCGTACGATCTGACGGTGTTCAAGGTGCATTGCGGCGATTTGACCCTGAAGATCTACGACAAAGGCGAACGTCTCCAACGAGTCGAGGCCATCGCCCATTCGATCCAGGCGCTCCGGCGCCGGAAGGGCCTTGAGAACTTCCCGCGGATGCTCTCGGAGCTCCAGGGCATGGCCGTGCGGTTTCTGAACGTCCTGCGCCAGGCCGACGTGTCCTTTCTGGACGCCGGGGCCTTGGACGACCTGCCGATGCCGACCACGCGCGGCGCTCGTCGGCTGGCCGGGGTGGACATCCAGAAGCCCCGGATGCGCGCGGTCTTGGAGGCGCTCCTGGCGTTGGGCCCGCAGCCGAGAGGGTTTTCGGTTGAGGATCTCTCGGGCCGGGTTCGGGCGACCACCGGGTGGACGGACGATCGGTACGGCCCCCGTCAGGCCGGGTATGATCTGGCGAAGGTGCAGGGCAAGGGCCTGGTGGAAAAGATTCCGAGTTCGCGCCGATATGTGGCCACCGCGAAGGGATACGCCACCATGGCCGCTCTCCTGGTCCTGCGTGAGAAAGTGCTCAAGCCGGTGCTGGCCGGCCTCACGCGACGGCCCGGACGACCGCCCAAGAACACACATCCCATAGACGTCCACTACCAGAACCTTCGCTTGGAACTCCAAAAAGCCCTGGAGACCCTCGGCGTCGCCGCATGAGGTCCCTTCGACAAACATGTTGTCGTTCGCGCCGTGATAACCGGGTAAAACCTAACGCAGCGTAGCCGCAACCAAACGACCTAACACGAAGGGCACGAAGGCCACGAAGAAAGGCAGGAAGAACACGAAGCAAGGCCGTCTTT
>VGYL01001436.1 GCA_016872975.1 Planctomycetota bacterium | reverse complement strand
GAACAGCCGGATGATTTCGTCGTTGCGCCGGAGCGAAATAGGGCGGGGCATAAAGATAGCGTCTGACGACGCCACTACAAACCAGGCCTTACGAGTTTTGACGAACAAGTTCGGTAATGGCCGCGCGAACCGCTCTCCGCGTAGGTCGTGCGTCCTCGCACGACATCTTCGGCGAGCGGGGACGGGGTCCCCAAACGCGATGAATCGCGTTTGGGGGCCCACGCTCGCCCTACGAAGAGCGCCCGTCACCGGGTTCCGATTACCGATCTTGCTCGTAAAAACTCGTGAGGGTGCGTGAGAACCCAGCTCCGTAATGGTGGCGGCGGCAAGCGGAGTCTGGGCTCCCAATCGCGATGTATCGCGATTGGGAACCCTCCTCGGAGCTTGCCGATGGTTTGGTCCATCCGCCATCGGCAAGGCCTGCGCAAAGCCTACGGCCTTGCCGCTGCCACCCGTCGACGTGCTGCTGTAGAGAGCGGGGGCGCCGTCAGGGGGCGGAAGGACCAAGCGCCGCCGGGTGTGGACGCACCAAATCCCAAACACACCGCGCCAGCGGGGAGATGAATTCAAGAGGGAAGAAAATTCAAAATCCAAAACGGGCATCGCCCCGTCCGTGGTTTTGGTCATTGGAATTTTGGATCTTGGATTGATCTCCCCGCTGGCGCGGTGTGTTTGGGATTTGGAATTTGGTGCTTGGAGTCTTCTTCTTGGCCTTTGCTATGAGGGCCGCGGCCGCAGGTGCTTTCGGAGCCAAGTGCGGGCGCGCCGCCACATCTCGTCCGAGAGGATATGGCCCGCGCCGGGCTCGATGTAGTGACTGAAGCGGTCGGCGGCCCCGGCCTGCTCGTAGGCACGGGCGATGGTCCGGAGGCCCATGTGGACCTCTTCGATCGGGCTGCCGTCGTCCAACTCGCCGAAGCTCAGATGCAGCGGCCGCGGGGCGATCAGGCCGGCGATGTCCGGCGTGTCACCGTATTGGAGCCAGCCCGGGATGAAGTTCGGGAAGCAGTGCAGCAGGTGCGTGCGGTGGATGGCCGCGTAGGTGGGCAGGCAGCAGTTGCCGACCAGGCACTTCAGCCGGGGCTCCCAGGGGCCGACGAGCCACGTGTGCGTCGCGCCCAGCGAATGGCCGTAGCAGCCGAGACGCGCGGCGTCCACCTCCGGCCGCGTGCACAGGTAGTCCACCGCCCGGCGCATGTCGAGGATGTTCTTCCACGCCAGGCACCGGCCGGCGACCACGTAGCGGAGGAACTCGAACCGCTCGAACTCGCCGCCGGGCAGATGCGGGCTCTGCCGCTCCTCGAAGCACAGGGCGTCCGGGCAGAGCACGACGAATCCTTCCCGGACCAGCGCCACGCCGGTATGGTGCATGGGATTGCCCGCCCGTCCGGCCGGCTCGCTCTTGCCTAGTACTACAACGCTATCTTGTGGGACCGCAGTAGTCGTAAGTCATTATGAAACAATGAGATACGGGAATGTCACTTCGGCGCCTTAACGCCAATAAGGCTACGGGGTGACATTTTCATAACCTCCT
>VGYL01001435.1 GCA_016872975.1 Planctomycetota bacterium | reverse complement strand
TCCAGCCGGCCCCAGCGCCAGACGAGGGCCTCGCCGGGACGCAGGGTCATGTTCATCGTGATGTCGGGTCTTCCGCCGCGCTCGCCCCCGACCGGCCCCTCGAAGAAGTACAGGGCGCACATCTCCGGGTCGGACCACCAGGTGTCGGGAAAGAGAATCCCCTTGGAGTGAGTCCGCTTGATCAGGTCGTGATCGCGGACGATGTCCTGCTCACCGGCGACGGTCTGATTATCGCGCAGAAGGTAGACCGAGTGCATGTCGCCATCGTAGAAGTGCCAGGAGCCGTCGTAGAAGACCTGCGAGATGCAGTGGCCCAGGGCCCGGGCCGGGGCCGCCTTGAGTCCGGCGTGGCGCCACAGCGTGGCCAGGCTGATCGCGTCATTGCCGCAGGTGTTGTAGCCATAGACGTTGAAGACCTTCACCGGATCGCCCAACTCGCGGTTGTCGCCTGCGGAATGATGCCGGTACTGGATCTCCTGGAACCAGAGAGCAAAGGCCTTGTCCGCGTCGCTCATGCCGGTCGTACAGGCGGAAGCGACGATCTCCGCGACGCTGCGGAAGTTGTTGCGGCCGTTGGACAACCACGGGGTGACCACGTCCGTCTCGCCTACGTTCTCCAGCCGCACCGACCGGTTGGACTCCCAGGTCTGGAGGAAGGCCCCCTCCCGCGCGACCCCGCAGCCCATGGGCGAGCGGCAGTTGCGCCCATCCATCGTCCCGCCCTGCCGGACTGTGTACCGGTGCATCCCCCCGGTGATGTCCTCCACGTGCCACTTGGCAACATCGGTGGGGTGCGTGTTGGCGGACCAAGGGTGCAGCGTCTCCGGTTCGTCGTGACGCCGTGAGGCGTCATTCGTAGCATGGGCATCTTGCCCATGAGTCTCCGGGCCATCCCCCACCTCACCGGGACCGGCTCGCGCCTTGGCGCGTACCATTCCTTCCACGGGCGGGACGCCCATGCTACGAGATGCCCTTGCAGCCACACTCCCAACAGCAGCAGAAGTTGTCGCCAGAGCCAGCACAAGTGCCAGAGTTCTCACGGTTCTCTCCTTTGCGTCTATTGCCCTTTCCACGTGCGACACAGTATAATCCGGTAGCCGAGTTTTTGCAGGAGGTCTACAGGTGAAACGATGCACGTTGCGGTTTGTCCCAGAAATCATCCTTCTGCTCTTGCTCGGCGGGGCTTCCTTGGGCTCCCCTGCGGTAACGGATGTCGGCATCTCCACGCGGGAGCTCGTGGAGAGGGCGTGGATCGAGCAGGATCGGCAATTCACGGACGCCTTGGCGGCACCGGAACGCTGCGAATTCTCCCTCCAGCACACTAGGCAGATCGTCGCGCGCGGCGCCGGGCTGGCGGACCGCCTGCAAAAGCTGTCGCCCGCCAACGCGAATCTGGAACGCAGAACCGCCGGATTGCGGGACCTTGGGGCTCGCCTGGAAGCGGCGGAATCTACCGACAACACGTCGGTGATTCAACGCCGCCGCCTCTACCTGGACGCCCGCTGGGCCGTTCGGGAGATTGCGTTGAGTCATCCTCTGCTGAGTT
>VGYL01001434.1 GCA_016872975.1 Planctomycetota bacterium | reverse complement strand
CGACCCCCTTTAGCTGTACAGTCCAAGATTGGTACTATGAAAATCCAAATTGAGCAAGCCGGGCTTCGACACGCCTGGCGCGGCAGTCGCGGGCGTAGGCCATGTGCCGATCCTGCCAGTCATAGAAGAGGAGGATGTGCTTGCGGTCATGCCGCCGCTCCCTTCTTGCCAAGTCGACGAGTTTCCGGGTCCGGCGCACCGAGAGGGGGGGAATACGTTTGCGCCCACGAGACGCGGGCGCAGGTGAGGAAGGCGTGCGCGAGCATGGAGAGCGTGGTATGGTGATGCCAGTGCTTCCAGTTGCGTCCCTCGCTCTCGGCGAGCCCGGTTTGCCCCTTGGCCTCCTTGATGGCGCCGTCCACGCGCCAGCGTTCGCTCCCCACGGCCGCCATCCGTTCGAGGTCGACGTTGCGCGGCGCGTTGGACAGATAGTGCTTGATCTCGGGCGTCTGATCGAGCGAGCGGCGCACCATCAGCCAGGCGTCCCGGCCCGGCAGTCCGCCGCGCTTCTCGACGACCCGCAGGAAAGCGAAGTCGTAGACCCGTCGTCCCTCGGGGCCTTGGGCCACGGCGATGCGCCGCCAGTCTTTTTCCGCGAGGCGGCCCCCGAGGACCGCCACCGGCGCGGACCGGTCGGAGTCCCGCGCCAAACGGGGCTTTTTGCGCGGTCGGCCGATCGCGCCACGGGGGCTGGGCGGCAGCGTCTTCGGACGGACCGGCCACACCTCCACGGTCGTCTGCACCTCCGCCACGTACCACCATCCCACCGCGTCGACCACGTCGAGAAACTCGGGGGCGTCGCCGTAGACCTCGTCGGCGGTCACCCAGCGCGCGCGGACGCCCCGCGCCCGCGCCGATTCCACCATGGCCGCCGCCAGTTCGGGCTTGGTCCGGAAGATCGCATCGTCAGGGATCCCCGCTTCCCGGCATCGCCTGGGATCTTCGAACCACGCCTCCGGGACAAACAGCCGCGCGTCCAGAAATGCCTGGCCCTGTTCGCAGGCATAGGCGAGATACACCCCGACCTGGCCGTTGTCCACCTTGCCCAGGCGTCCGATATACTGTCGCGCGATCCCCACGGACTTCTCCCCCCAGCGCCGCACGCCCGACTCGTCCACCACAACGATGCCGTCGTCGCTGCCGAGATGCTCGTCCACCATCCGTCCCATCTCGGCGAGGACCGGCTTCCAGTCCCAGGGGCTGCCATACAGGAAGTGCTGAAGCGACTTGAGATTCTGGGCCGGGATTTTGCGCGCCTCGGCGATCTGCCAGCAGTTCTTCCGCTCCATATCCATGAGCAGTCCGCCCATGTACTCCCGAGCCCAACGGCGCGTCCCGGCGCGGCCGAACAGCGGATCGAACCGATCCTGATACTCCCTGATATACCGCGCCAAACGCTGGATTTCGGCCGTATTCACCACCTCGCCCTCCAGGAGACAACCGGAAATCCTTCCTGGAGGCAGTATCGTCATTACGGGCTTCATCGCTTCAGACAACCTTGGACCATGTCAGAATGAATCTTGGACTGTACAGTTAGTGCCTTCGTG
>VGYL01001433.1 GCA_016872975.1 Planctomycetota bacterium | reverse complement strand
CTTTAGGGAAGGTGTGCGGGGAGACACGTTTGACTGCTGGCTGAGGGGCCGGGGAATGTGGCGCAAGCGGACGGTTCAGCAGATGGTCAAGGTCTATCGCGGACACAACCCGCAGATCCGGCCGTCGACTGGTGTCCCGCTCCTCCTGGTAACCCTCGGACGGCAGTATCGCCTTGGCCTGGTGAGCGACGGTCCACCCCAGACGCAACAGCGTAAGTTGGCCGCGCTGGGCCTTGCAGACCGTTTTCACGCTATCGTCTGGTCCGACGAGTTGGGGCTGAAGGCCCGCAAGCCCAGCCCCCGGCCCTTCAGGCAGGTTCTCGGGGACCTGGCCGTATCCGCAGACGAGGCGGTCTACGTGGGCGACAACCCTGACAAAGACTTCCTCGGGGCCCGACGGATCGGCATGGCCACGGTGCGCATCCGACACCCCGAGGGCCTGTACAGCTCACGCGAACCGGCCACGCCCGATCATGCATCCCATGTCGAGATCACATCGGTGAGTGCCCTCAGCGACCTTCTGCCTCGCATCCGCCGGACACGTCCGGCCGGCAAGGGGCACAAATCCGGCAGATAGAGGCGGCTACCATGCGGATTCCCATGTCATCGCCGGACCTGACCGCCGCTGAGATTGAGGCGGTGAATCAGGTGCTGCAGACGCCGTACCTCAGCATTGGGCCACGGATTGCGGAGTTTGAGGCGCGGTTCGCGGAGTACGTGGGGGTGCGGCGTGCGGTGGGCGTGTCGAGCGGCACGGCGGGGCTGCACCTCGGCGTGATCGCGGGAGGCGTGGGGGAAGGCGACCTGGTCATCTCGACGCCGTTTTCGTTCGTCGCCTCGGCGAACGTCATCCTCTATGAGCGCGCTATTCCCATCTTCGTCGACGTGGAGGAGCGGACGGGGAACATCGACCCGCTGCTCGTGGCTGACGCCGCCCGGGACTTGAGCCGGGGCGGAGAGCGCGCGCGACGGTGGCTGCCTCCGGCCGTTCGGAGCTCGCAGGCCGGCGGGCGCAGGCTGAAGGCGGTGCTTCCCGTTCATGCCTTCGGGCAGCCGGCCGACATGGACGCCATTGGGGACATCGCACGCCAGTATGACCTGGCCGTCATCGAAGACGCCTGCGAGGCTCTCGGTGCCGAGTACAAAGGCCGCCGCATCGGCGCGAGTTCGCAGTGCGTGGCCGTCTTCGCGTTCTACCCCAACAAGCAGATGACCACCGGCGAGGGAGGGATGATGGTCACCGACCGGGACGACTGGGACGCCCTCTTCCGCTCCCTGCGCAACCAGGGCCGGGACGTCTTCGACGCCTGGCTCAACCACAGCCGCCTGGGCTACAACTACCGCCTGGCTGAGATGAGCGCCGCCCTGGGCCTGGCCCAGCTGGGCCGTATCGAGGAACTCCTGTCAAGGCGGGAGCGGGTGGCTCAGTGGTACAACACGCGTCTCGAGGACGTAGAGGGAGCACGTATCCCGTACCTCGCCACCACCACGACGCGGATGTCCTGGTTCGTCTACGTCGTCCGCCTGGCTCCGCAGATCGACCGCCGCG
>VGYL01001432.1 GCA_016872975.1 Planctomycetota bacterium | reverse complement strand
AACCAAACAAATGACATCGCCCCTCATTCTGACCCTATGCCTCGCCGCAGCAATCGGTGTTCATGCTGCGGACAAGGTTGACGGCTACCGGGGTATCTGGTGGACGATCGGGGAAATAGTCGGCCCGTACGGGGACAAGAACTCCGGCGGCACGGCCTTCGTTTCCAGCCACACGGTCAGTCCCATGGCCGTCTATGCCCCGAAGGTCGAGAAGACATTCTTCGTTTACGGGGGAACCACCGGCCCGGAAGACCGCTACCTTCTGGCCATGGCCTCGTACTACGACCACAAACGACATCGTGTTCCCCGTCCGACGATCGTTCGCGATCAGCGCGGAATTGATGACCCGCACGACAACCCCAGCTTGACCATTGACGAGGCCGGGTATGTGTGGGTCTTCATCGCCGGCCGCGGGCGTCACCGGCCAGGGCAGATCTTCCGCAGCAAGCAGCCCTACTCCGTTGACTCCTTCCAGGAAGTCATCTCCCGCGAGCAAACCTACTCGCAGATCTGGTACGTTCCCGGAAAGGGGTTCTTTCATCTATTGACGCTCTACACGGGCGGCCGCGAATTGTATTGGGAGACCAGCCGCGATGGAAAGGATTGGACCGCCCAGCCGGCGAAGGACCTCAAGAAACTCGCCGGCTTCGCTGG
Organism: Planctomycetota bacterium; assembly: GCA_016872975.1. Classification (GTDB taxonomy): domain Bacteria; phylum Planctomycetota; class Phycisphaerae; order Sedimentisphaerales; family Anaerobacaceae; genus PLanc-01. The sequence goes on along the minus strand of VGYL01001432.1, from coordinate 896 downwards.
GCACTACCAAGTGAGCCGCTGCGACGGGCATAAAATTGGGACCGCCTTCAACTACCATCCCGGCGGCAAACCCGACCGCCGCACGAACATCTACTACGCCGAGACGGCCGACTTCGGCCGCACGTGGACCACCGTCAACGGCCGCCCGCTGACCATCCCTCTGGACAATCCCAAGAATCCCGCGCTCGTCGTTGACTACGAGGCGCAGCGGCGACTCTTCTACATCAACAAGCTCCTCTTCGATGCCGACGGCCACCCGGTGATCCTCGGCGTCTCCAGCGGCGGCCACGCGCCGGGGCCGGCTAACGACCCGCGCCTTTGGGAGATCACGCGATGGACTGGCGAGCGTTGGCTCACGACGACAGTCACCCAATCCGATCACAACTACGACGCGGGCAGCCTCTATATCAACGGCGAGCGCTGGACAGTGATTGGTCCCGCGCTCACGGGACCGCAGGCTTATTTCACAGGCGGTGAAGTCGGCCTCTGGGTCTCCACGAATCGTGGCGCGAACTGGAGTCTGGAGCGGCGTGTCACGCAGAACAGCTCCATGAACCACAGTTACGTGCGCCGGCCTCACAACCCGGTTGATCCCTTCTTCGCCGTCTGGGCCGATGGCGATTCGAGCCGCCTTTCTCCCTCGCGGATCTTTTTCTGCAACTCCACGGGAGACCGACTCTACATGCTTCCCTACCGGATGGATGCCGATTATGCGGAACCGGTGCTGCTGGCTCCCCCGATCCCTCCGCCACGCTGACTCCATCCGCCGTCATCGCCCTTGGCGTCTCGTCGGATTCGGCTTGTTCCTTGTTCGGCGCAGGTCTCCGAATCGGGGCAGACCTTCGCACAACAGAAGCACCGTTCACCGCATTCGCTGCCGCGCGCGGGATTATTCA
>VGYL01001431.1 GCA_016872975.1 Planctomycetota bacterium | reverse complement strand
CGCTACTACGTCCCGGTCTACGCTCCGGCCAATGGCGACACTGTACTCTATCGAGTGAGGTTCCATGCCCCGGGCTACATCGACCAGGCCAAGATCGTCCGATTCCCGCAGCCCTAGCGCGCGCGTGCGGGCGCGCCTGCCCGAGCGCCTACGCATCCTCGGGCGTTGGTACGCCGTTGACCGCGCATGGGGAATCTGGGACGGAGACCAGGAACTTGACGCCTGTGTCGAAATGGACAAGCACCTAATCACGATCGAAGCGACGCTCCAAGCGCAAGACGCGCGCGAGGCTCTCATGCACGAAATCAAACACGTCATCAATGAGACGCTCGCGCTCGATACCAACGCCGAATGGGGGCATCGAGTCGCATCGGTGGTGGAGGATGCCGTGCTCGCTGACAACCCCGCACTCGTAAGGCTCTACAAGGAGCGCCGCAATGCCTGAAGCGCAGAAAGCAACCGGGACAACCTGGAACACGGAATCCGACTTGCGGACGCGGTACGACGAGCTGGCCGAGCGCGGGGTAGGCGGTGCATACATTGTAGGCTCAAGCGCGGTCGTGCGCGCCCTCGAAGACGCGCAAAACGAAATCAAGGACGCGCTGCGCCCCCATTGGAACGTGGACGATAGCAACTATTGGAACGCCGAGAACATTGTGACCTACGCGCCCGGCGTGAAGGCGATCCATTTGAAGCTAGCAGCGGCGAGGTGCTATCGGGAGGGCGTCTGGGGCAAGAACAGCGCGCGCGGAGAAATCGCCGGGGTCTACGGCTCGCAGCTCGAGGAGGAAGCGTGGCTCGCGATTGCCCGCCTGATCGAGAAGGGCTCGCTGCTCGTGGCGCGCCGCACGACGAACGCAGACGGCGCAGCGGTTTGCTGGTCGAGCGGCGGCAAGACCGATCCCGTCTTCGACTACGGCGAGGAGCAGGGTTGGCCGCGCTCTCCAACCGGCGGCGGCGACCGGGACGAGGAACCGTATGCCTAGCGGCGGCGGGATTCGCGCAGACGTGGACTATCGGGAGTTTGCGGCGTGGGTTCGGGAGGCGACGCGCGCGGCGAGCCCGCAAGAGCGCCAGCGCTACCTACGCAACGCCGGCGCAATCATGATACGCATGGAAGATCGGATCTTCAAGAGCGACGGCGGTGAGCTTGGGATCCGCTGGAAGGCGCTATCGGAGACGACGATCCGCATGAGGCGCCAGCGCCGCAAGCTAGGCGGACCCGGCAACATGCGCGGCAAGGGTATGCAGATTCTGCGCGACACCGGGACGCTCCGCAACAGCGTGGCCGGCGGCTCGATGCAAGGCGGCCCGCGCGGCTCCATCCGGGAGATCCGCCCGCTTGAGGTCAAGGTCGGGACACGGCTCGAATGCGCGCGCGCGCATCAATACGGCCTCCCAGCGCGCACGATCCCCAACGTCAAGGTCCGCGCGCATCGAAGGCGCGTCAAAAGTCGGGGCGTGCGCGGTCTCTCTTCCGGCGTCGCGTTCGTGAGCGAGCACACCCGCACACAGAAATGGGGAGCCGTGCCCGCCCGCCCATTCGTCGGCTG
>VGYL01001430.1 GCA_016872975.1 Planctomycetota bacterium | reverse complement strand
CCACCCCCTGAGCCCGCCTGTGGTGCATGCGTTGCCCCCTTATGGGTCTTGACGAGCAAGTTCGGTAATGTGTAGGGTGGGGCTTGCCCCACCGCTTTCCTTGGGTCCGGCTTCCTGGTGGGGCAAGCCCCACCCTACAACTGGTTCGGAGTTCCGCCTTTAGGCGGGCCTGAGGGTCTTCCGGCGCAGCCGGCTCCGCCTCCTATGAACACGGAAGAAGAGGAAGGTCGGACGGTTTGACCCGCCTAATGAGTTTTGACGAGCAACTTCGGTAATGGCCGCGCGAGCCGCTCTGGGCGTAGGTCGTGCGTCCTCGCACGACCTCTTCGGCGAGCGGGGACGGGGTCCCCAAACGCGATTCATCGCGTTTGGGGGCCCACGCTCGCCCTACGAAGAGCGCCCGTCGCCGGGTTCTGATTACCGAACTTGTTCTTCAAAACTCATAAGGCGGTACCCCAAACGGCTCCAGCGCCGAACATGCAATTGCCCTGCGGCGCTGCGGGAATCCGCACCAGGGGGCCAGGGGGCTCGTAGTGTGCGTATATCGTCGCTCGTGAGGAGCGATAGATGGGCGACGAAGAAACGCCTTACGGCGTCACTACGAACGGGCGTGGACATGATGGGGGTGGAAGATGGCGGTTCGACGTGCCGTGGAGAACCCGATCCTTCGGCCGGAGGATGTCGTGCCTTCGCGCGGGGATTTCGAGATTATCGGCGTGTCCAATGCTGCCGTCGCGCGGTACGGGAACGAGGTGATTCTTCTGCTGCGGGTGGCCGAGCGGCCGGTGGGCGGCGACGCGAACGTGGTCCTGTGCCCGATCTACGAGGTCGAGGCCGGCCGGATCGTCGTCCGACCGTTCGCCCGGGACGACCCGCGGTATGACTTCTCCGATCCCCGACTGATCGTGGCACGGGCATCCCTCGTGTCGCGGGCATCCTGCCCGCGCGTGTCGAAGGCGTCTCGCCTTCGCAGCGCGGGCGGGACGCCCGCGATGGACTATGAGCGCACGGGCTTCTTCGGCAACGTCGTCTTCAGTTGCGGCCTGCTCTTCGAAGAGGAGACTCTCAAGGTCTATTACGGCGCCGCCGACACCAGCATCGCCTACGCCGAGGTCCCCCTGGCCGACGTCTACGCGAATCTGAACCTCTGACGCCGATTCCAATTGGAAGACAGAAAAGGGGACATTCTGCTTTTCCGCCGGGCGCCACCAGGCGGCCGCGTGGGACGAAAAGTAGAATGTCCCCTCTTCCTGACGCAGCGAGATTGCGTTGGCCCGGCCATACGACACGGGGCAATCGCATGTTCGACCAGGAAGCCGTTGGGAGTTCCGCGTTCACGCGGGTCTGAACCGTCCTGCCTTCCACGCCCGCCTGCAATTGTCCTGCGCGGGAGACGCAGGTCCTGTACTTTGGTCGGCATTTCTGATAGGATGATCGGGAGCTGCAGGCCGCCGGCGTACCGTTCCGAGAGGAGCCAGACCGATGTTTCTGTTCCTACCGTGGAGAGTCGATGTCCCGCAGGACCGCCGGCCGGTGATGAACTGGCTGATCCT
>VGYL01001429.1 GCA_016872975.1 Planctomycetota bacterium | reverse complement strand
CCATATTCCTTTCCACCATCTTCTTTTCTACCCCTCTTGGTTCCGGCCGCAGGCCGGGCCGGGTCAATCGGCGCAATCTGCGGTTCAAGAAAACACCGAAATCGTGTCCGCGGTGCGAGGTTGACGGGAGGGTGCGCACGTCTACGTTCCGGCCTTCTTCGCCTCGCGCTGCTTCAGGTGCTCGATGGCGCAGCGGGCGATCTCGTCGTGGTCGAAGGCCAAGGGGGGCAGGTGGTCGAGGTCGAACCACCGGGCCTGAGCCGCGTCATCGGCGGCCTGGATCGGGCCGCAGTCCGGCCCGGCGAGGCCGAAGTAGACGACGGTGATCGTCCGGCCGCGCGGGTCGCGGCCGGGCCGGCCGAACGTGCGGAGCTGCTCCAGCGGGAGGTCCTTGAGGCCGGTCTCCTCGGCCAGCTCGCGGGCGGCGGCCTGGGGCAGGTCCTCCTCGATCTCGACAAAGCCGCCCGGCAGGGCCCAATAGCCCTGGTAGGGCTCGCGCCGGCGCTGGATCAAGAGCAGCCGGGGCCTGCCGTCGCAATAGGAGAACACGGCGGCATCCGCCGTCACCATCGGCCGCGGCCAGTCATACACGTACTTGCCCATGGGCATTGACTATTTACGATTGACGATCTACTATTTGGCGTATCCCTGCCACCATACGTCTTAAATCTTAGATGTCAAATCATACATCGTAAATCATGAATCATAAATGCCATGGTTGGCCCATAGGAGAATACTCTTTTGATCGAGCCCAACTCGCTGGGTGACATCGTCATGGCGTTGCCGGCGCTCGCGGCGTTGCGGCGGGGCTTTCCGCATGCGCGAATCCACTGGCTGGTCCGCCCGGAGTTCGCGCCGCTGCTCGCGGGACACCCGCACCTGGATGAGATCGTTCTCTTTGACCGCAAGCTCTTCGCGCGGGCATGGCACAGTCCCGCGGCGGCGCGCAGTCTGGTCGCTTTCATTTCCGGGTTGCGCCGCGACCGCTTCGACGTGGTGCTGGACTTGCAGGGGCTCTTCCGCACGGGCTTGGTTGTCCGGTTGCCCGCGGCGTATTGGCGCCGGCGGGCGGGGGGGCGAAAGCGCGATGGTTGAGCAGATTCGCCGTCTGACCCAACGTCCGCCGGCCAATCTTGCGGGTCAAACGTCTCTGCCGGAACTTGTCGAAGTGCTGCATGGCGCGGCGCTGGTCGTGAGCAACGACACCGGTCCCGGCCACATCGCCGCGGCACTGGGCCGGCCGCTCGTGATGATGTTCAGTTGGTCGAATCCCCTGCGGGTCGGACCCTACCACCGGTCGGAGTGTGTCGTCGCCCGCGATATGGACAAACGGGGCCTGGCCACCCGCAGCCACAAGCCCGAGCACGGCATACGGCATATTACGCTCGACGAGGTCTACGCCAAGGCCGTCGAGCAGTTGCAGGCGGGAGGCCGGAGGCGCTCCAACGCGTAGGGTGTGCTGTGCACACCTTTCGCCTGTTCCATAACTATGGGTGGCAGCGGCAAGGCCGGAGGCTTTGTCGATGGCTGGAGGAAAGGGCGTCACGCCATCGG
>VGYL01001428.1 GCA_016872975.1 Planctomycetota bacterium | reverse complement strand
ATGAGACCACGAATGTCGTGCGCGCCGGACTCAACCTTCGCTTCGGCGGCCGGTGAGAAGGGTCACAACAGCGACAGACCGAGATTCATCACACCCGTCACGATCAGGCCCGCGAAGACAAGCACGATGCCTAGCATCACGGCGAGCACGATGGCGATCGTCTTCCACGGGGTCTGTGATGGATGGTGCATAGCGGCTTCCGGAACTGGGTTAATTCGCCCAATCCGGCGGGACCTTCTTCCAGGCATTCCCGCTCTGCACGAGCTGGTAGCCCACCTCGAAGAGCTTTCCCATGTAAACCGGATCGAAGGCCTGGGTGCTCGTATCGGGGAAGTCACCGGGAATATAGATGAGGTTGAAATCCATGCCGTTCCGCTTGGTGAACATGTAAAGCTGGTAAAGGTCCCCGATACCCTGGTTCTTGATCAGGGTCGATATCGACCGGCCGGCGATCGAGAGCGTGCGCGGTTTCACAGCCTTAAATTCTGGATCGACGCGGCCGTTGCGGATGATGTAGGTGCGGCGGATAGGCTTGACGCTCAGTGTCGGGTCGATGTTCTTCGTCATGAATTGCGTCGGAATGAGAAAAACCTCGCGCGTTGTTCCGCCATCCACATGCATCTCCTCGTAAACGCTGCCGTTCGCGGCAACCTCCACGAAGCCGGGCGGGAATACGGCGGGTATGGCGGCGGAGGCGAGAAGGACTTTGCGGAACAGCTCAAGGGATCCCGGATGACCGCTCACGGCGATCTGTCCCATATCCCAGACAACGGGACGTTGCGCGTCGAGATTGGTGGTGCCGATGAGCAGCCGGCGGCCTTTCCTGTGTTCGGCCGCCACCTCTTGCAGGAAGCCGTCACTGACATAATGGGCGACGACTTTTGCCAAAGGCGCATTGCTCGCAAGCGATTCTCCGCCGAGCAGGCCTCTGACCGGCCGCATGATGGCAATATCTTTCGTGGTCGACTCGGTGAAGACCTGCCTTAACGCCTCGTCGTAGCGAGGCCCGAGAAAGGCAAAGGGCGCGGTCAGCGCGCCGGTGCTCACACCCGTGACCACGTCAAACTCAGGCCTGGTGCCTTTCGCGGTCCAGCCGGCAAGAACGCCCGCGCCAAAGGCGCCATCGCTGCCGCCCCCCGATAGGGCAAGGAAATTTACAACCGGCCGGCCTCCGGACTTGGACATGTGACGCCCAGACGCGCGGACCTGCGCCCACTTTTCCTTGACCAGGGCATCGGCGTGGGGAGGAAGTTCGTCCCCCCAGAAGCGAATGCGCTCGTGGCCCATACCCACAACGGTCGCTTCGTTTTCGAACCCGATCGGAACCGGATTTCGAGACGACATCGATCCGCAGGCGGCAAGGCTCAGCGCCACCGCTCCGCACCAGACCAGGCGATTTAAGCCGATTGCCCGCACCATAACCCCCTTTGGGCGCAAGCTTATCTACCATGAATCAGGCCCTGTCAGCAGTGGCAGCTTGCCCATTTCAGACCCTCTTGTGATCTTTTCCGGCAAAGGTGATCCTGAGGGAGGAGACCAAATCCACCGTTTCCTCATCGCCAG
>VGYL01001427.1 GCA_016872975.1 Planctomycetota bacterium | reverse complement strand
CGAATCACGGGCCGGGGGACAGACGCCCCGCCATCGTGTTCTTTTTCGGAGGCGGGTGGCGCGGCGGATCTCCTGCCCAGTTTCAACATCAGTGCGAGTATCTAGCCTCGCGCGGCATGCTGGCGATGACCGCTGAATACCGAGTGCTGAGCCGCCATGGCGTCAAGGCGGTCTCCTGCTTTCGTGATGCAAAATCGGCGTTGCGCTGGGTGAGAAGGAACGCCGAGCGGCTGGGAGTTGACCCCCACCGTCTGGCGGCCGGTGGCGGTTCGGCGGGAGGACATCTGGCCGGTGCCCTGGGTACCATTCGCGGATTCGATGAGGAGGGCGAGGACACGTCGGTTTCCGCGGTGCCGAATGCTCTGGTTCTCTTCAACCCCGCGTTGGTTCTGGCACCCGTCGAGGGTCGTGGAGAGAAGGACTGGGACAAACTCGGTTCGCTCGAGGAGCGGATGGGCGTCAAGCCGGAGAGGCTCTCCCCGTATCATCACATACGCGAGGGCCGGCCGCCAACCATCATCTTCCACGGCGCGAACGATACGACGGTGCCCTATCTCACCTCCGAGTTGTTTACGGAGAAGATGAAAGAGAAGGGAAACCGCTGTGAACTCGTCGGCTATCCGGGCCAGACGCACGGTTTCTTCAACTACGGGCGAGCCGACAACCAGTGCTTCATCGACACCGTCAGGAAAATGGATGCCTTCCTGATCTCGCTCGGGTATCTCGAAGGCCCCGAGCGAATCGAGGCATTCGTGCGTCAACAGTCGCTCTGAAATCACCTGGCGTCCCCAGATCAAGCTTCTCAGAAGGTACTACTATGAGTCGAATCCTGTTCTTGATCCTGATGACCATTTTGCCTCTTGCGGCGATGGCACAAGCGGCCAAGCAGACTGCCGCGAAACGTTCAGCGGTCGAGGCGGGCCGTCCGCCGCAGATCAATCGCGGCGACCTCGTGGGAAACATGGAGTTGCTCAACCTCTGGGGCGAACGGCCTGCAGCGGTGCAGCGGCTGTACGAGGCGGCGTACCAAGTCCTGGCCGCCCGTCCGGACGCCACGTTTGCCGACCTGGCCCGCGACGGGGCCGTGCAGCGGCTCTGTGCCGAGGCCGGCGTAACGCATTTCGGCGGGCCGATGCTCGGGGCCGTCCGCCCGGACGGGGCCGCCGTCTGGCTGCGTACACTCCGCCCCGCTAAAGTCGAGGTTCTGGTGACGGTCGACGGGCAAGAGAAGACCTTCGGACCGGTGGAAAGCACAGAGCAGAGCGACTTGGCGGCGGTGGTCACGGTCACGGGCCTGAAACCTGGGCAGCGTTATCCGTACCGCGTCCTCGTGGACGGCCAGGCGATCGCCGTAGCCGCGCCGGGGACGCTGGTCACCGCGCCCGCGGCGGGGCCCGCCAAGGCCCGCATCGTCTTCGGCTCCTGCTTTCACCGCTGGGGCTTAGTACCACAACGCTACGATTTGTCCCTCGGTTTGACATAAGCTACGCTAGAACAGGAGGTTATGAAAATGTCACCCCGTAGCCTTATTGGCGTTAAGGCGCCGAAGTGACATTCCCGTATCTCA
>VGYL01001426.1 GCA_016872975.1 Planctomycetota bacterium | reverse complement strand
GCCACATACGCCGGCTCCTGAGGGGCCGACGCGTCGAGTTCCTGAATCCGTTCTGCCAGCCACTGGAACCACTCAGAGTAGCGCGGCCAGCCTCTCTGCTGCCTCAGTTCCTCGACCAGCGGCCGAGGATATGACCCCCGAATCTTGGACACCCACTGATTGTGGGGTTTGACCTCCGAACCGAACCGGAGCAAGCTGGTGTTCCGGTTCCCGCGGAGGTCGCAATGGGCAAGTCGAGGCCGCGGTACACGGCGAAGCTGAAGTTCCAGGTGGTGCTCGAGGCGCTCACCGGTGAGAAGACACCGGGCCAGATCGCCAGGGCGTACGGGGTGCATCCGAACTCGGTCGGGATCTGGAAGAAGCACGTTCTGGAGCACGGCGCCGAGCTGTTCGAGCGCGATGAGCGCGCCGGCCACGTGGAGAAGAGGATCGCGGAGCTCGAGCAGCTCCTGGGCAGGAAGGAAGTGGAGATCGCCCTTTTAAAAAACTTCTTGGGCCAGAGCAGATGACGACCGAGGAGAAGATCGCGCGGATCGCCGCCGTCGCACCCGAGTTCGGCCTGAGCGCTGCTCTGGATGTTCTCGAGCTCCCGCGCTCGACGTGGTACTACCGGCGCTCGGGCGGGGCGAGCTGCGAACAGAAGCATGCGCCGCTTCGTGCTCACCTGGAGCAGATTGCGCGCTCGCATCCGGAGTATGGGTATCGTCGGGCGACGCCGGAGGCTTCGGAGCGGCTGGGTCGGGCGGTCAACCACAAGGTCGTCCAGAAGCTCCAGAGCCTGTGGGATCTGGCCTTGATCCGCAAGGTGCGGCCTCCGCGGCCGAGTGCGGTGCGGCAGATGATCGTGGCCGTGGGGAAACGGGCCAACCTTGTCGCTGCTCGGGAGAGGATAGGTGTTCTTGAGGTCCTCTACACGGACTTCACCGAGCTGAGGTATCGCGGGGGCAAGGCGCACTTGATCGTGCTCCTGGACCATGTCAGCAAGGTGGTGCTGGGTTGGGCGGTCGGCCCTCGGGCGACGAGTCAGCTCGCTTTGGCGGCTTGGGAGAAGGCGCGGCGGACTCTCAGACGTCATCGGCGCTCCACACGCGGTGTGATCGTCCATCAGGACCAGGATCCGGTGTTCACCGGCTACGCCTGGACCGGACGCTTGCTCCTTCGAGATCACGCGCGAGTCTCCTACGCGCTCCGGGGTGCGAAGGACAACCCCGAGATGGAGTCCTTCTACGGTCGCTTCAAGACCGAGAACGCCTCCCTGCTTGAGGAGGCCGAGGATCTCAGAGCACTCAGAGCCGCCGTCGGGCAGAGGATGCGCTACTACAATCACCGACGTCGACACTCGACGATCGGGAACGTCCCTCCCTGGACCTACCTCACGACGCGAAGGGCCAGGGGATCACAATGACGAGAGGTCAAACCTGTCCAACTTGTGGGGTGCACCTCCCTCCGCGCCCGCCGGCGGCGGGATGTACCTCTGGGGAAGCTCCCCCGCGGTCCAGTCGTGCACCCTCTACAGGAACACGGACGCCCTGCACGTGCGGGGCAGCACCGCCGGCCTGACCGTGCTTCA
>VGYL01001425.1 GCA_016872975.1 Planctomycetota bacterium | reverse complement strand
CACTGCGCTTCGCGACGGCCGGGAGGAAGAGATCCCGGCGTGCGGTCTGGTCCCGGGCGATGTGGTCCTATTGAGCGCGGGAAATCGTGTCCCGGCGGACTTGCGCCTGATCGAGGCCGTGAACCTGAAATGCGACGAAGCCGCGCTCACCGGCGAGTCGATCCCTGTTGAAAAGCACACCGCTCCCCTTGCCGATGTGAACCTGACCCTGGGCGATCGGTCCGGCATGGCTTACGCCGGCACGATCGTCACCTACGGCCGGGGACGCGGCTTTGTGGTGGCCACGGGCATGCAGACCGAGTTCGGCAGGGTCGCCGAGATGCTGCAGACGGTGGAAGTCGGCAGGACGCCTTTACAGCAGAACCTTGACAAGCTGGGAAAGACTCTGGCCAAGGCCGCCTTGGCCGTGGTGGCGATAATCGTCCTGTTGGGCATTGTCCGCGGCCAGCCCTTGCTTGAAATGCTGGTTTTCGGCATTGCCCTGGCTGTGGCGGCTGTGCCCGAAGCGCTCCCGGCCGTGGTGACCATCTCATTGGCCATCGGCGTTCAGCACATGGCGCGCCGCAACGCGCTAGTGCGCCGGCTGCCCGCCGTTGAAACCCTGGGGAGCACCTCGGTCATATGCACGGATAAGACCGGCACATTGACCAAGGGGGAGATGACCGTGCGCAAGATCTGGCAGGGGGACCGGGTCGTGGAAGTATCCGGGGCGGGGTATGAACCCTCCGGCCGGTTCACCGTTGACGGAACCGTCACGGACCCCTCGAGGGGACTGATCCTCATGTTGCGGGCTGCGACCTTGGCTTCCGATGCGAAGCTGACCCTCGACGCGTCGGAGGATCGATGGAAGATCACCGGCGATCCCACCGAGGGGGCCTTGGTGGTCACGGCTGCCAAAGCCGGCCTGGACAAAGCGACGCTGGAGAAGCGGTCCCCGAGGATCCATGAAGTCCCTTTCACCTCCGAGAGGAAGCGGATGACCACGCTCCACGCAAGCCCCGACGGCCCTGTGGCCTATTCCAAGGGCGCGCCGGAGATCGTTCTGGCGGCCTGCTCCCAGGCGTGGGAAGACTCGGGGCCCGAGCCCATGGACACGCGGCGCAGGCAGGCCGTTTTGACGGCGGCCCAGCATCTGGCAGACCAGGCCTTGCGGGTTCTTGCCGTGGCTTACAAGCCCGGCGCTTCCAAGGATGAGGCCGAGCAACATATGATCTTTCTGGGATTGCTCGGCATGATCGACCCGCCCCGGCCCGAGGCCAAGGCGGCGGTCCAAACCTGCACCGATGCCGGGATCAAAACCGTGATGATCACCGGCGACCATCCCCTGACCGCCAAGGCCATTGCGCGAGAGCTGGGGATCCTCAAGTCCGGCCGCACATTGACCGGCCCGGAATTGGAGGCTATGACGGATGCGGATTTCGAGCGCGATGTCGAGAACATAGAGGTCTACGCCCGCGTATCGCCGGAAGACAAACTGCGGGTGGTCACCGCCCTGCAAAAGAAAGGGCACATCGCAGCCATGACGGGCGACGGCGTGAATGACGCCCCGGCTCTCCGAAAAGCGGACATC
>VGYL01001424.1 GCA_016872975.1 Planctomycetota bacterium | reverse complement strand
CTCGACCAGGTCCTCGTACAGCACGATCTGCTTGCGGCTCAACGGGGCATAGGTCTTCATCTCGATCTTGTCGGGCAGGTCGGAGATGACGGTCTTGTCCGTCTTGAGCCGGCGCAGGATGTACGGGCCCACCACCTTCTTGAGCCGGGCGTAGCCGCTCGCGTCCCGGTGGAGCTTACGGCTGAAGCCGCTGAACTCCTGGGCGGTGCCCAACAATCCCGGGTTGAGGAAATCGAACAGCGACCACAGATCGCCCAGGCGATTCTCGATGGGGGTGCCCGTCATGACGATCCGGTTCCGGGCATGAAGCTCCTTGACCGCCCGCGTCTGCTGGGTCCCGGGGTTCTTGATCGCCTGCGCCTCGTCCAGAATGACGAGATCCCACCGGGCGTCCTGGAGCCAGGCGTATTTCTGGCACAGGCCGTACGTGGTGATCACCAGATCGACGCCGTCCAGGGCCGGGCCGCGCCGGAGCGTGTCCCGGTCGGCCCCGCCGGACGGATGGGCGACGAAATACCGCAGCGAAGGCAGGAACCGCTCGATCTCACCGGTCCAGTTGCCGATCAGCGACGCCGGCAGGACCAGCAGGCTCGTCCGCGGCCCCGGCCGCGAGGTCTCCGCCGTCCGAATGCTAAGCAGGGCCAGCAGCTCCACCGTCTTGCCCAGACCCATATCGTCGGCCAGCAAGGCCCCAAACTGCAAACCGTCCAGAAAGTACAGCCAATCCACGCCCTGCCGCTGGTAGGGCCGGAGCGTCGCCTTGAACCGGCCGGGCACGCGCACCGAGTCGATCCGTTGCGGCTCGCGCAGCCGCGCCAGCACGGATTCGAGCCACTGCCCCTGCGAGACCTGAACGTCAACATCATCGGCCGACAGGCCCAAAGCCCGGTCGGCGTCCAGTTGCAGACGCATGGCCTCCCGCAGAGTCAGGTCCTCCCGGGCCATCAGGGCCTGGGCCTTCTCGTAGGCCCGCAGGGTCTGTTCGAGCTTCTCGCGGTCCACCTCCACCCACTTGCCCTTGATGAGGGCCAGGCCCTCGGACTCGTCCAGGAGCCGGCGGGCCTCCTCTTCGGAGATCGCCGCATCGCCCACCAGCAGGCCGGCCCGGAAGTCGAGCAGGGCATCCATCCCCAGCGCCGCGGGCCGGCTCTCTCCGATCTGGATATTCAAGCGCAGCCCCGCCGCACGATTCTTCCACCAGTTGGGGATGCGACACAGGATGCCGGCCCGTTCATAGAGCGGGATCTCCTTGAGGACCGTGTACGCCTCGCCCGCCGAGAGGGCCAGCGGGTGGAAGATCTCGCCGCTGTCCAGGAGCCGGGCGAGAAACGCGCTCTCCGCAGCCGCTTGGTGAACGGTCGTGAGCAGCTCGAGCAGCTTGCGGCTTTCGGCGCCGTACTCGGTCAGGGCGTGCTTGAGCGGCACGTGCTTGCAGCCGCTCTTGGCGTCCAGAGCCGTCGAGTACGTGGCGAGAAACGCGAACGGGTATTCCTCTCTCTTGCTCTCGACCAGATGAAAGAAGACCCGGCCGACGAGGTGGACCTTCGGGCTCAGCGTCCGCACGAAGTCC
>VGYL01001423.1 GCA_016872975.1 Planctomycetota bacterium | reverse complement strand
GGGAGCGGGGCTGGCAATGGGTCTTCCCCGCGACGCGCATTTACAGGGACGCGGAGACCGGCGAGAGGCGCCGGCATCACCTGCACGAGAGCGTGCTCCAGAGGGCGGTGAAGGAGGCGGTCCGGCGCTCCGGGATCGCGAAGCCGGCAAGCTGTCACACGTTTCGGCATTCGTTCGCGACGCATCTCCTGGAAGACGGGTATGATATTCGTACGGTCCAAGAACTCCTCGGCCATAAGGATGTTCGGACGACGATGATCTACACGCATGTTCTCGGCCGCGGCTGGGCGGGCGTTCGGAGCCCGTTGGATCGGATCGTGTAGATCGTGTAGGAGTAGACGGAATTAGACAGAACAGGGTTTCCGCGATCTAGACGGCGGGGCCGCGCAGCCTAACACTCAACCCCGGCCCGCGAGCCAAAGAGGAACCTGTTGTTCGACAATGAGTTCCCGTGCGGGTCCTCCCGCGAGCCCTTTGCACTCACAGCTCGCCGCGCAGGATCGAGCGGGGTAGAATGAACTGTCTACTAGTAGTTAGGCAACCGAGGGAACGTGCATGGGGTATGAGCACCGAGCGTTGAAGGCTCAGTGTGGCCACTGCGGACGCCAAGTGCTGTGGTCCTGGAAGGGTGATGGCAAAGCTCCCTCTCGTTGGAGCTGCGAGTGTGGATATCGCAACCACCTGAAGTCCGCCCCAGTCTGGCCAAGCCTCCCCCGCACCCACTACCTCGGCCATGACCGGAACCGTCGCCTCCGCATCCATCCGATTCCGCCAGAGGCTTCACTGGAACGATGGGCAGCACCCTTCTCGATTCGAAGCTTCCTGTACCAGGCCAGTCGTTCCCTCGGAGGGTGCTACTACACTTGTTCCCAGCGCGGCCTGGTGATGGGTGAGCCAGTGTTCTCGGACACGTGCTCAGACTCCGAGGCTGTCGGCTACGGCAATAGGGATGCATGGGAGTGCCATTTCGCAAGCGGCTGGACCAACGGCGCCACGGAATGTCCGTTGTGGAAGAAGGTGGCGGCGTTGTGTCAGACAGAGTCCGAACGCAACTTCCTTCATACGTATCTGGGATTCGTTAAGGACCGTCAGTTCCCGATGCTGCTCCCTCAGGTCTGGCTTGGCATCGCCGACAGGCGGCGTCCGGACTTCTTGGCCTACGTGCCAGAACAGTACTGGAGGTACAAGTGGTTTGCTGTTCAGCTCGATGCGGCGCACGGTGACGAAAACAAGGAGAGCGATGCGCGTCGAGACGCGTATGTGACGGAGCAGAACTATGCAGTAGCTTCCCTGCGCCCTTTGGCATCGGGGTACCTTGAAGAGGTAAGGCGGCTCGTCGAGCAGTTTGAGGTCATCATGAACTCTGCCGAGGACGACTCTTGGGAGCTTGCGGTCCCAGTGGATGTGGCTAGGACGGAAGAGGAGGAACTACCGTTCTAACGTAGGTTGCCTAACACTTATAAGGCCCCCGGGCGCAAGTGAAAAGATCTCCCTGAGCCGCCGTCTTTGAGAGAGGCGACGAGGATGTCCGGTCCATCTCGACGGTCTGTCTTCGCTTCGAAGTGGGTGCGG
>VGYL01001422.1 GCA_016872975.1 Planctomycetota bacterium | reverse complement strand
CCGGGCACGATCGTGAGCGAGATCAACAAGGCCCTCCAGGAATACCGGAGCAACCCCAACAAGAAGGAGAAGACCGCTACGCTCCAGAAGATGGCGGAGGACGCGATTCCGTTCAACGTCCGCTACAAGCTGGCGAATGAGTACGCGATGAGCGCGCGCCAGACCGTGCGGTACGACGGCAACCGGTTCTACTGGGAGATCGAAGTGTCTTCCCGCTCGGACACGGTCCGGCCGCAAGATCACGGCGTCGCCAACAACTACATGACCAAACACTTCAACCGGAGCTGGAACGACCGGCGGATCTTCGCCTGGGACGGGCAGAAATACACGACCTACAGCGCCTCGGCGAACCGCGCGACGGTCGATATGGCGGGCCGCCTGCCGCGGGCCGTCAACGGGCCGCTGACCGCGGGACTGATCCCCTGGGGACACGAGGAGTTCTCGTCGGCCAATCTCGCGGCCGCCCCGGTCTCGGCCCGGGAGAACGCCGGCGGCACGACCGACGTGACGCTGGCGTTGTCGAATGGCGTCTCGGCCAGTCTGACGCTCGATTCCGCCGCCAGGGGATACGCCGTGACCAAGGCCACGCTCACGTATCGCGATGGCTCGGTCACGACGTACACCTGCTCGGATTATCGCCTGGTCGGGAGCAACTGGGTGCCGTGGAAGATCACCATCGAGCGGCGGAACCGCCACCTCAAGAGCGAATTGCCCAGCTCCGAACAGTGGACGTTCACGTCCGTCAGCACGACGGTCCCCTCCGGCGGCAGTTTCAGCGTGCCTCTGGCGGCCCACGCGGGGGTGGAGTACCTGTCGCCGGTCGCCGCCTCGTCGGCGCTCTCTGTCCAGTCGAACGCGGCGGACACGGACGAGCTGCTGGCGCAGCACCTGGCCTATGCGGCGGCCCAGGGCTCCCGCGCCCAGAACTGCGCCACGGCGGCCCTGCAGACCGTGGCGTCGGGATTCGGCAAGTCCCTCGCCCCGAACGCCCTGACCCGCCTGGTCGGGCCCGACGGATACACCAACCTGTACGACCTGCGCCAATTCGCCCAGAGCCAGGGCCTTTACTGCAAGGCCGTCCGGACCGACCTGGCGACCCTGGCGGATCTCCAAGGGGCCCGGGCCATTTTGCACATCCCCGGCAAGAACCATCTCGTTGTCCTTGACCAGGCCGACGACCAGGACGTCTGGCTCACGGATCTGTCGAGCCGCCGGTTCCACTATCGCCGCAGCGCGGACGTCTTCCCCCTGGAATGGTCCGAGGGCACGGCCCTGCTGCTTTCCAATCGGCCCATCGCCGGCTCCTTCACCGAGGTGGCCGACGCCCGCCTCAGGGACACCGTCGGCGGCATGGCCTGGGACTGCACCATGCTCCTTCAGGAGGCGGCGGTACACTACTGCGATGATGGTGACGGCGGTTGCTGGGGTTCCGTGGATGTCTGGTTCGAGCGCTGGGGCTGCGACTGGGCCCCGAGCGGCGTCTGCTACAACGAGTGCATGGTCGGCTCCCAAAGCACCCCGTGTATCTTCGTTGGGTACTGCACCGTCACCGGCGAGTGGACCTACTATTAC
>VGYL01001421.1 GCA_016872975.1 Planctomycetota bacterium | reverse complement strand
CCAAAACGGGCGGAGCCCGGTCCGTGGTTTTGGACATTGGACATTGGAATTTGGGATTTTGGATTTGTTTGAGATTTGGAATTTGGTGCTTCCGCCCCCGGGGCGGTGTGTTTGAGATCTGGAATTTGCAATTTGGTGCTTCCGCCCCCGGGCGGCGAACTGAGAACTGGGAACTGCGTATGAAAGTCAGCACGCTGCTGCTCACGTACAACCACGAGCGCTTCATCGGCGCGGCCATCGAAGGCGTCCTGCGGCAGAGGACGGACTTCCCGTGCGAGCTGGTGATCGCGGACGATTGCTCCACGGACGGCACACGGGCGGTGATCCGGCGCTACTGGGAGCAGCATCCCGATCGCATCCGTGTGCTCCTCAATCGCCGCAACATCGGCGCCGCCCGCACCCTGGTGCGAGCCTATCAGGCCTGTCGGGGACAGTACCTGGCCATGGTGGAGGGGGATGATTACTGGACCGCCCCGGACAAGCTGCAGCGGCAGGCGGACCTCCTCGATGCCCATCCGGAGTATGCCATGTGCTTTCACAGTGTCTGGATGGTGTGGGAGGATGGCCGCCAGGAGCCGCTCCTGTACCGCCCCGAGCGGATTCAGGACCGCTACACCCTGCACGACTTGGCCGACCGCAATTTCATCGGAACCTGCTCCGCGCTGTACCGCCGGGGTATCTTTGGGGCCTGGCCCCCCTGGTTCTTCGTCATGCCCGTCGGGGACTGGTGCCAGCACGTGCTGCACGCCCAGCACGGCCACATCGGGTATATCGACGAGCCCATGGGCGTCTACCGCCAGCACCACGGGGGGGTCTATTCCCTCAAGCCCGCGACCTATCGGTTGCGCATTGCCGTCGAGGTGCTGCGCCGCTTCCGCTGCATCCTGCCCCGCGAATTCCGGACGACGATCGAGGCCTCCTTGTTCCGCTCGTACTGCGCCCTGGCGCATCAGTACTGTGACGAAGGCACGCCCGCCCAGGCCCGCCAGTGCCTGGGGGAGTGTCTGCGCGAGATCCGCCTCACGCCGCACATCCCGCCCGCCCGCCTGCTCAAGGCCGCCCTGCGGGCTTGGCTGCCCGGCCCCTACACCCGCTGCAAACGTGTTCTCAAGAGGAACGCCCAGATCGCCCACGCCTGAGCCGCCCCACCCGGTGATCCGTGACACGTGATCCGTGGCCGGTGACCCGTGACCCGTGCGCCTCTCGTGCTGCGGTGGGTGGCAGCGGCAAGCGGAGTCTGGGCTCGGGGTCCCCAACGCAGAATTCCGCGTTGGGGAGCC
Organism: Planctomycetota bacterium; assembly: GCA_016872975.1. Classification (GTDB taxonomy): domain Bacteria; phylum Planctomycetota; class Phycisphaerae; order Sedimentisphaerales; family Anaerobacaceae; genus PLanc-01. The sequence continues at coordinate 297 of VGYL01001421.1, read as the reverse complement.
CCTCCCAATCGCGATGTATCGCGATTGGGAACCCTCTTCGGAGCTTGCCGATGGTTTCGTCCATCCGCCATCGGCAAGGCCTGCGTAAAGCCTACGGCCTTGCCGCTGCCACCCGTCGCTGCCACCCATCGTCGGGTTCTCCCACCGCCAATCTTCCGGCCTGGCTCAGACTTGCTATAAGGCGAGAAACGGTTTGCCGCCACGGGACCGACTCCGCCGGGCTTTCGGTATTGGGATTCAATGAAACAGGGCCCCGCGACGCATGGTTTGGCGTCGCGGGGCCCTGTCGTTCAGGCA
>VGYL01001420.1 GCA_016872975.1 Planctomycetota bacterium | reverse complement strand
GCCCGACGGCACGCACGCCCGCGACATCCAGGGCAAGGAGATGCGGCTGGCCCTGCCGGACTCCGATTCCGGCATCCTGCTCCGCGGCCAGGGCAAGAGCCAGGTGAACATCTGGTGCTGGCCCATCGGCTCCGGCGAGGTCTACGGCTACCGCATGGACAAGAGCCAGCCGCCCGAGGTCCGGGCCGGTGTGACCCCGCGCACCCAGGCCGATAACCCGGTGGGCCAGTGGAACCGGTTCGAGATCACGATGAAAGGCGACCGCCTGACCGTCGTGCTCAACGGCAAGACCGTGATCGAGAACGCCCACCTGCCCGGCATCCCGGCCCGCGGCCCCATCGGCCTGCAGCACCACGGCTCCCTGCGCAACGGCCAGTGGACCAGCCCGCCCAGCCTGGTGCAGTTCCGCAATATCTCCGTTAAGCCCCTGTGAAAGGTGGGCACGCGGGAAGGTGGATGTGCCTGCTGACAGGAAGGCCTTTTGCATCGATGCGTATGTCGGGGGATCAGACTTGAAATTCCAAGCACCACACCGCGAAAGCGGAGAGATCAATTCCAAATCCCAAACACACCGCGCCAGCGGAGAGATCAATCGAAAATCCAGAATCCCAATGACCAAAACGCACGGACCGGGCTCGGCCTGTCTTGGGTTTTGGATTTTCTTCTGTTCTGGATTTGTTTGGGATTTGGAATTTGGTGCTTGGAGTTTCCTTCTTCCAACGGGTGACATCGCCAACGCCGCCGGCCTCGACGATGCCACCCGGACCGTGTGCGGCTTCTTGCCCCTCCTCCTACAGATTCGTGCACGCTTGCGGTCGCCGGCAGCGGAACCAGTGTGCCAGGCGCACCGCGACGGGCGGACAGTAGCTCTTGAGCGTCTCTTTGCGCCGCAGCGCCGCGGCCGCCTGGTGCTCGCTGGCGTTGAGCTCCCGGACCTGCTGCGAAAACTGCCGGATTTCCGCCGCGGTCAGGCAGGGCTTGTAGTGCGCCTGCAACCACTTGACCAGCCCATACTGGCGGAAGAGCAGATCGACCTGGGGTTTCTGCGGGAAGGCAAATTCCCGCAGCCAACGATAATCGGAATGGTCTACCGCCGCGGTGAAATAGGCCACGACCTGCGGATCCGTGCGGATGCCGTGGGAGCCCGCCCAGGGCACCTTCTTCTGGTTGATGATCTCCTCGGGCATGCCCAGCTCCCGGCAGTACCGGCGGGCGAACAGCTTGTCGGGCGTCCGCTCCTGGAGCTTCAAGGTCGTCTGCGACCACAGGTCCAGTACCCGGTGTCCCAGCGGCTGCAGGGTCTTGAGCCCGAGAATGCGGTTCGGCTCGAGCGTCTTCCAGATGTCGGCCGACGGGGCATCGGCGCTGCCGGCGCCCACGTTGTAGCCGCCGAAGACCCAGTCGCCGCCGTCCCCGGTGACGATGGTGGTGTGCCCCAGCTCGCGGGCCTTCTTGGTCGCGATGTAGCAGTACACCACGTCCTCGAACGTGTAGGGCTCCGTCATGAGCGGCATCAGCTCGTCGGCCTCCCGCAGGAACATCTCCGGCGTGACCTGAATCTCGTGCAGCTTTCCCTTGAGCGTG
>VGYL01001419.1 GCA_016872975.1 Planctomycetota bacterium | reverse complement strand
CCTGACCGGCACCGGTCTGGGTTTCTGCGGCAACGTGAGCGAGAGCGAGGACTTCCGCGACAAGGCCGCAAGATCCCAAGAAGCCCGCGACGAGTAGGAGCCGATTTGCGTGAACCGGCGGGACCCTGCTCGTCTTCACAAAGGAAAACGTGGAAGGAGAACAACCCATGCTCAAGAGACTACGCAACTATCCGCAGACTCCTGTTTTTGCCCTGCTCGCGGGCGCCATCGTCCTGAGCACCTGGACCTGGGGTTTGTCGACGCCGTCGGCCAACGTGCCGCTGTCGGCGGCGGAAGCGATGACCCGGCTCCAGGACGGCAACGCCCGTTTCGTGGCCGGCAAGTGCACCCATCCGCGCCTCGACGCGGCCCGACTGGCCGAGACCGCCGAGAGGGGGCAAAACCCGTTCGCCACCGTGATTACCTGCTCCGACTCGCGCGTCCCCGTCGAGTTCGTCTTCGACCAGGGGATCGGTGACCTGTTCGTGATCCGCGTCGCCGGCAACGTCTGCAATGTCGACGAAATCGGGTCCGCGGAGTACGGCGTCGATCATCTCGGAACTCCCCTGCTGGTGGTGCTGGGTCACACCGGCTGCGGGGCCGTCACGGCGGTCGCCACCGGGGCCGCGTTGCACGGGAATATTCCGCCGCTGGTGGAAAGCATCGGTCCGGCGGTGAAGAAGGCCGCCCAAGCCAATCCCCATCTGTGTGGTTCGGAGCTGGTCCCCGAGGCGATCAAGGCGAATTGCTGGCAAGCCATCGAGAACCTGCTCACGACCAGTCCCGCCACGCGCGATCGCGTCAAGGCCGGCAAACTCAAGATCGTCGCCGCCATCTACAACATCCGCACCGGCGCCGTGGGCTGGCTGGGCACGCATCCCGAGCAGGAGCGTCTGTTGGCCGCCACGACGGGTCCGGCTGGACATTCGCATACGGCCGGCACGGCCTCCGAGAGTACCCACGTGGCGAGCAGCACCACCGCGAATAAGCCCGCAATGCGGCCGGCCCCGGCGCATCCGCCGGCGGCAACCGGTCACGCGCCGGAGCACAAGCCTCTGACGGACAGCGTGTCGGAGAGCAAACCTGCGCTCAGCGCGGTCCCGTTCTACAACGTGGGAAGTCACACAACTGCTCCGCCGGCCCCGGCCGCAGGACATCATTGAGTCAACGCCGCTGGACAATGTGGTTCAGGGCAACGAGCCGACAGACAACACACCCGCGATGAAAAAGGAGTCTGACTATGTTCACACACATGAAATTGGGCACCAAGATCGCGACCGGATTCGGTTTGCTGATTCTGATCGCCTGCCTGCTGGGCGGACTGGCCGTCTTCAACATGAAGTCGGTTCAGGGTCGCTCCACCATGTTGGCCACCGAGTACGTCCCCGAAGTGGAAGTGGCCAACAACGTCGAAAGGAATTCGCGGCTGACCATGTATTCGGTGCGCGGGTACGGGCTGAGCTTCGACGAGAAGTATCTCACCGACGGCCGCAAGTACCTGGCGGAGGTCAAGAAGCACCTGGAAAATGCCGGGAAACTGGCCGAGACCTCGGCGCATCTGACGGTGCTCAAGAGCACTGTGGC
>VGYL01001418.1 GCA_016872975.1 Planctomycetota bacterium | reverse complement strand
GTCACGCCGTCGTCTTCCATGCAGTCTTCGAAGGTGTACTCGCCGTCCGGTATCTGGCGGATCTCGGCGCGCATCCAGCGCTCCGCGTGATCCATCAGCTCCTTGGTAGCCTGGTCAACAAAATCGGCGCCATACTCATTGAGAAGGTCAAGCAGTCGCCGCTCAGCGATCTTGAGGGAACCGATCATGGCGTGGAAGTCGCCCCAGGTGTTGTCCGGCGTGCGATGGTTAGCGAGAATGATGCGCCAGATATCCTTGACATACTCACCCCGGCGCATGATCTTGACGGGAGGCAGGCGTAGTCCTTCCTGGTAGACTTCGGTCGAGGTAGCAGCGAACGACCCCGGCGCCATGCCACCGATCTCAGAGACGTGACCGATGTTAGCGACAAACCCCCACAGGCGATCGGCGACGTAGACAGGCATGAGAACCATGTGCTCAGGCATGTGGCAGCCGCCGCGATAGGGGTCGTTGTGGATGACGACGTCTCCAGGCTCGAAGTTCTCGATGCCCAGCTCCTCGATCGTCCAGCCGACCATGAATTGGATGGCGCCCAACTGCGCCGGACAGAACTCGGCCTGGGCGATCATCTCCCCCTTGCGGTTGAAAATCACACAGGAGAAATCGAGCCCCTCATTGAACATGGTGGAATACGCCGTCCGCATCATGGCCACGCCCATCTCGCGACAGATATTGACCAGATGGTTGTGGATGATGCTCAGTGTCACGACGTCAATGCTGGTTTGATCCGCAGACACAGTACAACCCCCTCACCTGGCTACGAAAGGCCGCATGTTTCGCACCCCAACGTCAAGCTATCGTCACTCCAGACCTGACAGGTTCCCCCGGAACCTGTCAGGTCTCGATGGGTTCACACGCTCAGTATCAGGCCACAGGTGTGAACCGTCAGCGTCTGGCCCGGATGCAACAGTGTGGTGGAGTCCTCCTCCTCGATCAGCGCGGGACCTTCGACCGCAGCGCCCGCGCCCAGGTCGGCTCTCCGGTAGACGGGACACGCTATAAATCCCTCACTCTCGTGGAAGTACACAGGACGGCTGGCCACGGGCCGCGCCGGAGGCTGAACAGGAAGGGGCTTCAGCGCCGGTTTCTGAACGGCGCCGACCGCCGTGACGGTGAAATGCACAAGCTGGATCACCTCACCGCCGATGCGATAGCCGTAGAACGCCTCGTGCTGCCGGTGAAAAGCCTCGAGCAAGGCCTGCATGACTCCGGCAGTGATGGGGCCTGGCGGCACAGCCACTTCCTGTTCGTAGTTCTGACCGATATAGCGCATGCTGATCGACCGCTGGACCGTGGGGATGCCCGTGAACCCCTCGTTCCGGAGATCGAGCAAGGCTTCAGCGGTCATCCTGGCGAACTCACGATCGACGCGCTCGCCATCCAACCGATCCGACCGAAAGGCCTGCGTCCACACCTTGTCCACTCTCAGATCGGCCAGCAGTGCGCCGAACGCCGAGCCAAGCCCCGGATGGGGCGGGATGATGATGCGCCGCATGCCGACCGCGCGCGCCAGGACGGTCGCGTGCAGCGGCCCGGCGCCGCCGAAGGCCACCAGATCGTATTTGC
>VGYL01001417.1 GCA_016872975.1 Planctomycetota bacterium | reverse complement strand
GACGGACATCCGGCTGTGGCTGCGCGACGAGATCGAGACGCTGCGGGCCGGAATCGCCCGGCTGCAAAGCGCCCTGCTGGATCTGGCCGCGAAGCACACGAACGACCCGATGCCCGCGTACACGCATTTGCAGCGGGCCCAGCCGATCGTCATTGCCGCCTACCTGCTCAGCTTCGTCGAGCAACTGGAACGGGACTCGGTGCGCCTCAAGAACTGCCGGGCGCTCCTGAACGCCTCGCCGCTCGGCGCCGGGGCCATTGCCGGGTCCACCCTGGCGATCGATCGTGAAGCCACCGCCCGGCAGCTTGGGTTTGCCGACATTGTCTACAACAGCATCGACGCCATCAGCGACCGGGACTTCTGCGCGGAGTTCATTTTCGACTGCGCCCTGATCGCGACCCACCTGTCCCGCTTCGCGGAAGACTGGATCCTGTTCTCGTCCAACGAGTTCGGCTTCCTCCGCATCGACGATGCCTTCTGCACGTCGTCGAGCATGATGCCGCAGAAACGCAATCCCGATGTCCTGGAGCTGATGCGGGCCAAGACCGGCGCCGTGTATGGGGCGCTGGTGGCCATGCTGACGATCCTGAAGGGCCAGCCCTCCGGGTACAATCGCGACCTGCAGGAGGACAAGATTCACGTCTTCTCGACGGCCGACACCATGGCCAAGTCGCTCGAGATCGCGGCGGCCGTGGTCGCGCATACGACTTTCCGCACGAAGGAGATCCTCGCCGGTCTCGATTCCGGCTTCCTCGACGCCACCGCCCTGGCCGAGTACCTGGTGAAGAAGGGGATTCCCTTCCGCAAGGCCCACGGCATCGTCGGCGCCCTGGTCGCCCGGTGCGAGGAGCAGGGCAAACAGTTGGGCCAGCTTTCCCTGGAAGAGTTCCAGCAGGGCGCGCCGGTCATCGAAGCCGACGTGTACGACTATCTGGGGGCGGTGAACGTCGTGCGACGCTACGTCTCGGCGGGCGCCGCCGGGCCCCAGCAGGCCCAACAGCAGCTTGCCTTCTGGAAGAAGCGTCTGGCGGATGCCTGGCACGGGCGGAAGCAAACGGGGTCAACTCTTGACACTTGACACCTCTGTCCAGTGTCAAGAGTTGACCCCCTTCGAATGTCGAATGCGGGGCGTTCGTGACGATGGGCGCGTGGTTATGAAAGAGGACGAGATCACCGGTTGGTTCCGGCAGCAACGGCACCTGGCGCCGGCCGAGATCCCGATCGGGATCGGCGACGATATGGCCCAGATTGCCCTGGACCATGGCGCCTCCGTGCTCGTCACCACCGACATGCTCCTCGACGGCACGCACTTCGATCTCGCGACGGCCACCCTGGAACAGGTGGGCTACAAGTCGATGGCGGCCAGTCTGAGCGACTGCGCCGCGATGGCGACGATTCCCCTGGCGGCCGTCGTGGCCGTGGCCCTGCCCGCCGGCTTCACGGGCCGGCAGTTGCAGGAGCTGCACGCGGGCGTGGTGCGCGCCGCGGACAAGTACCGTTGTCCTCTGGTGGGCGGGGATATCACAAGCTGGAAGGGCCGGGGGCGGTTCGCCGTATGTGTCTCCATGTTGAGCAAGCCCGGCGTCAAG
>VGYL01001416.1 GCA_016872975.1 Planctomycetota bacterium | reverse complement strand
CGTTTGCGAGAAGCCCAGAACGCGCTGCGATGATTGCAGCTTCCGCGAGTACCTGCCCGTCACCGACGATGTGGTGCGAAACCATCTTCTGGGGTTCGATCCGCAGGATCGGCCTGGCCGCGACTTCACCATGGGCGTCTATCCCATGCTGCCCGACGAGACCTGTTGGTTCCTGGCCGCTGATTTCGACAAAGCGACGTGGCGGGCGGATGCGCGCGCGTTTCTGGAGACCTGCAAGGCTTACCGGGTTCCGGCCGCTTTGGAGCGCTCGCGCTCGGGCAACGGCGGGCACTGCTGGTTCTTCTTCTCCGAGCCGATTCCGGCCGCGCCGGCGCGCAAGATGGGCGCCTTCCTGCTTACGCAAACCATGGAGCGCCGGCCGGAGATCGGCCTGGACTCCTATGACCGCTTCTTCCCCAGCCAGGACACCCTCCCCAAAGGCGGACTGGGCAATCTGATCGCCCTGCCGCTGCAGAGGAAGCCGCGCGAGAACGGCAACAGCCTCTTTCTCGATGCGGACGGATCGCCATACCCTGACCAGTGGGCCTTTCTCTCCTCGCTGCGCCGCATGACGCGCCAGGAAGTCGAGGCCGTGGTCGCCGGGGCGGAAGCAGAAGGCGATGTCCTCGGCGTGCGCATCCCCGTGACCGATGAGAACGACGATCGGCCCTGGATGCTGCCCCCTTCCGGCAAGCACAAGGACCCGCCGGTCAGCGGCCCACTCCCTGAGTGGCTTGACCTGGTGCTGGGCAACCAGATCTATGTGCCCAAGGCAGACCTCTCGCCATCCCTGCGCAACCGGTTGATCCGTCTGGCCGCCTTTCAGAACCCCGAGTTCTATCAGGCCCAGGCCATGCGTCTCTCGACGTTTGGCAAGCCACGGATCATCAGTTGCTGTGTGGACTATGCCAAACACCTGGGGTTGCCGCGCGGTTGTCTCGACGAATTGCTCGACCTGCTCAAAACGCACCAGATCAAGGCGCAGATCAACGACCAGCGCCTGGCCGGAAACCCAATCGCGGTCGCCTTCCACGGGACCCTGCGTCGGGAGCAACAACAGGCTGCCGACGCCTTGCTGCGACATGACACGGGCGTCCTGTCGGCCGCGACGGCTTTCGGCAAGACCGTCGTCGGGGCCTATCTGATTGCCGAACGCAGAGTGAACACGCTGGTGATCGTCCACCGTCGCCAACTGCTCGACCAGTGGGTCGCCGCATTGGGGCAGTTTCTGGGCCTGACGCCCCAGGAGATCGGGCAGATCAGCGGCGGCAAACACAAGCCGACCGGCCGGATTGACGTGGCGATGATCCAAAGCCTGAGCCAGGATGGCGTGGTCAACGACATTGTCGGCAACTACGGCCACGTGATTGTGGACGAATGCCATCACGTCTCCGCCGTCAGCTTCGAGCGTGTCGTGAGCCAGTGCAAGGCCCGGTATATCACGGGGCTGTCGGCGACGGTGGCGAGGAAAGACGGTCACCAGCCGATCATCTTCATGCAGTGCGGCTCGATCCGGCATCGAGTGGATGATCGCAAGCAGGCTGAGGCGCGGCCCTTCGACCACAAGGTCGTCGTGCGCTACACCCGCTTC
>VGYL01001415.1 GCA_016872975.1 Planctomycetota bacterium | reverse complement strand
AGGAATTGCGGGCAGAGGAATCTGACAACACGATCGTATGCCGTGCCTACCAGCGATACGGTCTCCGTGGAGCATTACGACAAGCGGGTGCCGTGGACCCGCGACCACGCGCGGATTGTCGCGTCCGACCAACTCCGTAGCAAGGAATCTCCCAGCCGGATATTCCCTTGCCCGCAATTCCCTTGCCCCACATCGCGCCCGGTGTACGTGCGGGGCGGCACCAATTCGGTGGCGAAGAAACCGAGACAGGTACATTCAATGCGGCAAACTGGGTGGCGTGGGATGCGAGCGATCTGCGCGACAACTGTTTGTGACATTTTTTTGACTCGGGCGTGACGGGTTCGAGGCGCCGATGGTGACGCCCCTCAGACAGAGCGAGCTGTCGCTGAACGGCAGCGATGCGAAAAGACACGCGTCAGGCGTGGCCGTTACCGGTGCGCGCGGGCTGAGGAGAGGACACCACAATGCCGCGCGGAAAACGATGCTTTCCGGGAGGGACCGTGTTTCATGTGCTGAACCGTGGGAACGGTCGGCAAACACTGTTCTTCGGGTCAGCCGATGACGAAGCGTTCGTGAGGGTCGTGCAGGAAGCGTTGTGGATCGCGAGCGATGCGGATACTCGGGTCCTGTCTGATGCCTTGCGGTCCGTGGGTCGAACAGACCGCCCGGCACCTTGGACTCGAAGCCACACTCCGCTCACGTGGACGACCGCCGCAGAAGAGTTCATCGCAGGGTAACGCTCCTTCACGTGACAACAACATGGCACCGTAAAGGCATCTTACCCGCTTTACCCGAACAACCCGCGGAAATGTACCTGTCCCCGTTTCCGGCCTACGGTCGAGTTGCGGCATGAGCGTGACCTCCGGGAGAGATTGCGAGAAGCCTGCTCTTCGGGTTCCGAACCCGACCAGGTTGTTGACCCGATTGCCCTGTCAACCAGAGAGCCTTCCCGGGAACACGCCCTCCTGAATCAGCAGACGACGGTGCTCGACTCGCACAGGATCGTTGATGTTGAGCACCTGAAGCGTGACGCGACCGATGGGCGACTTGCCACCAAGAACGGGCCCAATCCAATCGAAATGCGCCATCCAGGTGTCGGTGCGCGGATGGAACAAACGGGTGATCAGACCATTTTCGGGGTCGAGCCCCGCAATGTTCGGTCCCTTAGCGTATTGCAGCTGAAACAGCAGAGGGCCAGATTGGACTCGATTGTGGGACCCGCGTGCTGCTTGGGCGATGACATGATCGATGCAGAACGGCAAAGGATCCCAATCGCTTGGCATCATGCAGTATTCGCATTGGCCGCACGCGCGTTCGAAAACAAATCGGCGAAGCCCGGCATCCATGGGCTGATCTACCTGGGAGGTTGGCCGGCGTGCGTAAGAGAAAGTCGAGCCCGAGCGTGCAGCAAAGCCAGGAAATTCCCAACGCGGCGATAACTCTCCATTTGCTCGTGTTCCGCTGGCGAGAGCTGGAAACGGAGTCTGCCTCCTTTTTGACGAAATGCATAGCCTAAGTAATTTGCGCAACTTTCTTTGCGCTACCTGAACGCGTTCATTTGGCCCATCCTTCCAAAACGGAGGCAGACTCC
>VGYL01001414.1 GCA_016872975.1 Planctomycetota bacterium | reverse complement strand
GGCGGTCCTCGTAAAGCTGGCTGCTCTTGGAATTCTGCCGTTTGGTGCGGACATGGTGGTGATCGTTGAACCGGAAGCTCAGCCAGACATCCTTGCCCAGCGCATGGCCGCGGTCGCAGATCAGAGTCAGCGGATCCTGTCCTTGAGCGATCATCCCGCGCAGCGTGGTGGCGAGCGCCCATTCCCCGACCGTCTCGAAGAGGGGAAAGCGCGAACCTCGCACCTCGCCGGCACGGGTGTTGTAGTTGGCCGTGCCGCTAGGATTCTGAAGGCCGCACCAGAACAGCGCGTCCACGGGCTTGCCCTCGATCTGCGGCTTGAACAGCGCATCCAGGTACTGGTCGGCCGTCAACGGCGCCACCCAGTTCCAGTAACCCCGCCCGCCGTCGTCGTTGATGATCAGGCGGTACGGCTTGCCCATGCGAAACCGCTTGCCCGTTCCATCTGCGGACATGACATCCTCTTTCTGAGCCAACTAAAGCCCACGCCTGCAACCCTCCTCGTTCGTCTCCCGGCTCCGCTCTTCGAGACGCTACGCCAGTCTTGTCTCCCATCCACGGCCCGCGCTGGAGCACAGGATGTCGCACCACCTGTCAGGGCGCACAGCTGCAGTCCGCAGTTGCCAGGCCGAGGCGCTGTAGCTATGCACCCACGGCAGCCTGCTCAGACACGCTCCTTGACCTCGACGCGAATGACGCGGAAGCAGTAGTGCGGGTCAGCGCCGTTCGAGCCGCCGCCCAGGATCACCTTCTTGGACTCGGGGAGGTCGAAGCGCGCACTGCTGAGCCCGGCGTCGTTCCACGTCTCGGTGATGCCGGCGAACCAGGCGTCACCGCGCACATGCATGCCCCACAGGTTGTCCTGGCGCATGCGCACCGCGGTGCGGGGATACTTCCACTCCAACGGCTCGGCCTCGAGCACGACGAAGCCATTGGTCGAGCAGCCGCTGCCGATGACGGTGACGGCGACGATCGGTTCGTCTTCCTCGATGGTGATGCTGCCGTACGGATAGATATCGAGCTCGGCCCCATCCGGGTTGAACTCGCAGCCGGTGTCCGGCCGGCCAAGCTCCACCTTGACGTTGGCGTAGTTGAACGGCGCCCAATAGACGTACGTCTTGGTGCGCCACACCTCGCGCACCTGCGGCGTCTTGTTGGCCGCGAGCTGCCCGAGCTCCTTCTCCTTCTCCGTCCACGTGCCCTTGACTCGCTCGGGATTGCCTGATATCTTCCAACCCCAGCACTTATTGATGTTGCTGGGCGTCGAGCCGAATGTGACCCGAATGACCTCTTGATCGCGCTCCTCTTTCGACATGGTGTTCCTCCTCAAAACAGTTGAATTGGGATGATCTTTCCCTGAGAAGTCGCACGGCCAGGATGGCCCGACGCTCAGTAGCCGTAGTCGGCCTTGAGCGTGGATTCATCGCGCCAGCGCGGGCTGGTCTGCTCCGCCTGTTTGGTGCGCAACGCCAGACCCGAGCAATTCTGCGCCAGCACCTCGAAGATGCGGTTGGCGATGATGCGATGGCCCAGGTCGTTGGCATGCACGCCGTCGTAGTGCATCATCCAGTCGGTATGGCCGTTGGCGGCCAGG
>VGYL01001413.1 GCA_016872975.1 Planctomycetota bacterium | reverse complement strand
GATGGGCGTCGGCGACCCGGCCCGCCTCATCGAACACCAACTCCGGCTCGGGCAGATCGAGATGGAGCATCCCGTCTTTGACCCGCCGGGCCTCGATCCGCCGGGCCAGGGCCTCCATGTTCCGCAGCAGTCCGATCACCTGCTTTATGGCGCCCTTCGTGTGACCCTTCAGAATCCGGTCCGCCTGCTCATAGGTCAGTCGGGCCGTCGAACGGATGATGCTGTTGGCGAACCGCCGGGAGATGACCCGGGCGTTCGCATCGTACGTCATGTACACGCTCTTGGTGAAGCGTCTCTGCTCGGGCTGAAGGCTGCAGATTCCATTGCTCAGGATCTCCGGCAGCATCGGAATCGTCTTGCCGGGCAGGTAAACTGTGTTGCCGCGGGTTTTCGCCTCCTCATCCAGGGACGACGCTGCCGGAATGAAGTGGCTGACATCCGCGATGTGAACGCCGAGGACCCAATTGCCGTGCGCATCCGTCTCCAGGCTGATCGCGTCGTCGAAGTCCTTCGCGTCGGGCGGGTCGATCGTGACGATCACCTTGTCGGCGATATCCTCGCGGTCCCCCAGCCGCTCGGCGGTAAAGGCGCCGACGGCGGCCCGCGCCTGCTCCAGACACTCCTGCTCGAACTCCCCCGGCAGGTGGTACTGGTAGACGATGGCCCGGATCTCCGTGTCGTACTGCCCGGATCGGCCGAGCACCTCGATGATGACCCCACGGGCCAGGAACCGCTCACTGGGATAGGATAGAATCTCGACGACGACCTTGTCCTTCTCGCGGGCGTTCTTGGCCGCGATGTCTTCCACGACGATCGGCTCAATGAAGGTGGTGCCGTCGGGCTGGACGATCCAGGCCTCCGGGTGCCGTACCAGGGTGCCGACGAAGCGGTTGTTCGCCCGCTCCATGACGGTGATGATCTCGCCGGTGCAGCGGACAGCCGGACCCCGTCTACCCTTGCGATTGACCTTGGCCACGACGACATCGCCGGTCATGGCGTCGCCCGTACAGTCCGGCGGGATGAACAGATCGCCGTGCGCGTTGGGCTCCAGGGGGCTGACGAAGCCAAAGCCCTTGGGGTTCCCACGGAAATGTCCGACCACCTGGCCGGCGATGGAGGGCAGCACGATGAGATTGCCGGCTCCGACGACGACATGCCCGGCCTGGCGCATCTCGTCGAACGCGACCTTGAACTGCGGGTAGGCCTGGTCATCGACGCCCAGCGCCTTGGCCAACTGGGCCAGCTTGAGCGGCTGATATTCGTCCCGTTTGAGGAACTTGAGAATCCGGTCCTTGTAGACCTGAGCCATCCGTGCTCTCCCCAAAACCGCGAGACGCGGAAATCCCAAATCCCAAGCACCAAATCCCAAGCACCAATGACCGAGACACTGTCGCCCCTTGGGGGACCGTCTCGGGGTTTTCTTCCGTTTTGGTTATTGGAATTTGTTTGGGATTTGAGATTTGGTGCTTGGGATTTCCTCCTCCCGGCAGCTTCGAATCTCGGGTCGTACCTCATGATATTGGTAAGACTTTCTTGCGAAAACGACAATCCAAGGCCGATTCTTGTACGGCATTGCGTTCCTCAGCCCAGATGTCAC
>VGYL01001412.1 GCA_016872975.1 Planctomycetota bacterium | reverse complement strand
TCGTAGACCTTGCTCTCGCGCAGATCGACGTACACGGGCGCATCGAAGCCGCCGGCGAAGAAAGTGAAATCCATGCCGGTTCTCTCCACGCTGTCCGACGGAGTCGCGCCGTCGAGCCAGAGAGTCACGACCTGCTTACCCGTGAAGCGGTTCTCGTAGGCGAATACCGAGAGCGACTCCGTACGGTCGGTCCGCCAGGCATAGCGGCCGATGCGCGTGAGCCGGTCGTCGAAGACCGCCGCGAGGCTCTGCACCGCGTAGTACGCGGCCTTGGCCCGCTCGACCGTCTGGTCCTCACGGGATAGCAGCAGACCCTTGCGGTTCATCTCGTCGGGATACTTCATGTCGATGATCGAAAAGTATGACGACGGGATGTCCCGGCCCAGGTCACCCAGGAGCCGTCGCAGCGCCCACTTGGCCTGAGAGACCTCGGTCCACTCGTGCTTGCTCAGGGCCTTGGTGTTCCGGCGCTCGCTGGGCGCGCCGTTCTCGCCCTGGCGGAGCGTGATCCGGGGGCTGTATCGGGCTACGATCTCCCGCAACTTGGCCACCGCCTCGTAGCTCTGGTCGGGATTGAAGGAGTAGGGGTGGTACGTGACTTCATCGATCAGGTCGAGCCGGCCCCGGGCGGCGACGATCTGGAGCACTTCGTCGGTGAACTTGCCGTCCACGCCCGCCAGGGACATCGCAAGAATGCGGCCCTGCGGCTGGACCTGCCGGACGGCGGCCGCCGTGCGGATGAGGAAATCGGCATACGTCTCGGTCGGGTTGTTCTTGCGCAGGTTCGGCTCGTTCCACACTTCCCACTCGTCGATCGCGTGTTTGTACCGGCTCACAAGCGCGCGGACGAACTTCTCCCACGCCTGCAACGCCTCCTCCGTCCGCGGAATGGCCGCCCCGAGAAGGGTGCCCCCGCCCTCGGCATATAAGGGATTCCCGTAGCACAGGCACATCCACGGCTCGACGCCCTGCTCGACCATGTCGAAGATGATCTCATCGAGCCAAGCCCAGTCGTAGACGCCCTTTTCCTTCTCCGTCTTGGCCCACCCCGCCTGCAAGCGGGCTTTCTTGAATCCCAGCGGTCCCAGGTGCGACTTCCAGTGCCGATAGATCGTATAATCCCGATCCATCGTCTCGGCCCCCACCGACCAGTTCGACGCTTGGATTTCCGACGCAGCTCGCGACTTGATCCGGCCCAAGTTACGAAACCCTGTCTGCTCAGTACTTTCCCCCGCGCAAACCACTCCAGCCACCGCTGCCAGTAATACGAATATTGCTACCCCGTATTTCCGCATTTCGTTCTCCGTGTGCCGGGTGCGAAATCTCAGTGCCCCGATTCTCGTGTTCCTGTTCCTCTTACACCAAGACGGACGCCGTAAAGCTCCCTGCGAAACCATAACCAAACTACGAGCAGTATCTGAATACTCGCACCAATCACAAAGTCCCTTGGAGAATGAGAGAACTGCAGTGCCTCATCGGTCAGGTAGTATACGGAGAACATCATGGCAAACCACCAAATGAACGTTGTGCCTCGCGGCAGGCCCCAACCACAGAACAACCAGCAAAAGCCTGTAAGAAGCTTATAGGCTCCAGCCGCCGCCTCA
>VGYL01001411.1 GCA_016872975.1 Planctomycetota bacterium | reverse complement strand
CTGGTTGCCGCCGACGATGCCGGTGGAGCCGAGGTTGTTCTGCTTCTCGACCTCCGCAATGTGCATCGAGCCACCCCGGCCTTTGCAGTAGCCGGTCTCCCGGCCCATCAGCTCGGCCATCATGGCATTCCAGTGGTCCTGGCGGTCCTTCTCGCAGTTACAGTATTTGTTGCCGATGGCGCCGCAGTGGCCGTGTCCCCGGTGGGTGGAGCCGATGACGTCGCCGGGCTCGATGGCCGCGACGGCCCCGGTGGCGACCGCCTCCTGGCCGGCGTACAGGTGCGAGGCCCCTTTGATGATGTTCTGGCCGAGCAGGTCGTAGACCTTTTCCTCGAAGAATCGAATCTCGTAAATCGTTCGCAGCCAATCCTTTACGTCCGCCAGCGTGACGGTCCCCGCCCGGATCAGCTCCTGGACGGTAGGAGCGGTGTGCTTACGCGTATCCACCAGAGAGAAACTCATGTATCGACTCCTCAAATGAGCCACCTGTCGCCCCCCGGCCGGCCAGAAGCCGGACAACCTCCGATTGGGAGCACTTCGTTCTTAGAACGCGGTACTATAGCAGATTCCCATCCCCCCGGCAAGCAGGTGGTTGCATTTCACCGGTCTTGGGCCGACGGTCTTGTCCCAACCTGCCCGTTCATCTACAATGGCCTCTGCCCGACGGTCGGTGCGGCCCGGCCCGGCCGTCAACGGGGGTGTTGTGAACCGCGTAGTCGCCGGTACCTATCTGGTGGGATGGTACGGGACCGGATACGATGTCATTTGCCAAGATCTATGCCGAATACGCGGTAGCGGCGGTGGAGCTGGCCGGTGTTACCGTCAGCGCCGTGCGCGTCCTGCTGGCCTTGGCGCTGGCGGCGGCCGCCCTGAGGAAACGCGGCAGCCGACAGGCCTATCGCCTGTGCCGGGAGCGTCTCGGCCGCAGTATCCTGCTGGGCATCGAGTTGCTGGTGGCCTCTGACATCATCAAGACGGTGGCTGTCGATCCGACGCTGTCCAGTGTCGGGGTCCTCACCATCGTCGTCCTGATTCGAATCATTCTGAGCCTCACCCTGGAGGTCGAGACGAGCGGACGCTGGCCCTGGCAGTCGGGATCGGAACTGTAGAGGCCCCGGGTCCCGCGCGGGCGACACTTCCGTCGTCCGAGCCTCATGAATGTTGACGAACTCATCAGGCTTGGTACAGCGCGTGGCATCGCCCAGGCCTCGGGCCTTGACGATGGTTTCAGGTTGTAGGGTGGGGCTTGCCCCACCAGGAACCCGAAGCCCAGGACAGCTCTCCGCGTAGGTCGTGCGTCCTCGCACGACGTCTTGGAGGCGAGCGGGGACGCTCGCCCTACGAAGAGTACCTGTCGCCGGGTTGTGATTACCGAACTTGTCCATCGAAACTCATCAGGCTTGGTACAGCGCGTGGCATCGCCCAGGCCTCGGGCCTTGACGATGGTTTCAGGTTGTAGGGTGGGGCTTGCCCCACCAGGAACCCGGATCCCAGGACAGCTCTCCGCGTAGGTCGTGCGTCCTCGCACGACGTCTTGGAGGCGAGCGGGGACGCTCGCCCTACGAAGAGTACCTGTCGCCGGGTTGTGATTACCGAACTTGTCCA
>VGYL01001410.1 GCA_016872975.1 Planctomycetota bacterium | reverse complement strand
CACTCATCTCATTCACTTCAACGGCGAGCGTTTTCTGGGACCATACGAGTAGGCGGTCGCCATTAGTACTGCGTTTGACAAGTTCCGGGACGATAGGGATGGATTGCCGCGCTCGGCCAGCCTCGCTCGCAATGACCTAGGGCGCCCCAGTATGTCATTGCGAGGAGCTTCAGCGACGAAGCAATCTCCTCCCGTGAACCGCAGGACTTCCGAAAGGCAGGACTCGCCCCGTCTACGTGGCGGTTTGGAGGGGTTTGATTTTTTGCCAGAGGTGCTCGGTGAGGGGTTTGATGCCTTGGCCGGTGGCGGCGGAGATGGGGAGGATCTCCCGGTCCAACTGTTGACGCAGGTCTGCAAGGCGGATGCCGTCGGGGTCGAGGTCGATCTTGTTGGCGACGACGACTTCTTCCTTCTGTGCCAGGGCCGTGCTGTAGTCGGCCAGCTCGTTGCGGATGGCGTGGTAGTTGGCAACGGGGTCCGAGCCGTCGGTCGGCATGATGTCCAGGATGTGGACGATGATCTTGGTGCGCTCGATGTGGCGGAGGAAGTCGTGGCCCAGGCCGGCGCCCCGGCTGGCGCCTTCGATCAGGCCCGGGATGTCGGCCATCAGGAACCGGCGGAAGTCGCTCAGCTCGACGATCCCGAGCACCGGCTCCAGGGTGGTGAAGGGATAGGCGGCGATCTTGGGCCGGGCCGCGGAGCAGCGGGACAGCAGCGTGCTCTTGCCGGCGTTGGGCATTCCCACCAGTCCCACGTCGGCGATGAGCTTGAGCTGCAGCCGCAGGTTGCGTTCCTGGCCGGGCTTGCCCCGCTCAAACTCCCGCGGGGCCTGGTGCGTGGCGGTCGCGAAGGCCTTGTTGCCCTTGCCGCCCTTGCCGCCGCGGCAGACCCGGACCTTCAGCCCCACTTCGTTGAGGTCTTTGAGCAGAAGGCCCAAGTCGGTATCGTAGACCAGGGTGCCCGCCGGAACGGGAATGACCAGGTCGTTACCGTCGGCGCCGTACATGTTCTTGCCCTGGCCGTGCTTGCCGCTGTCCGCCCGCCAGTGATGCTTGCCGGCGAAGTCCAGCAGCGTATCCTTGCCGGCCACCGCCTCGAAGTACACGTGCCCGCCGTTGCCGCCGTCGCCGCCGTCCGGCCCGCCTTTGGGCACGAACTTCTCCCGCCGGAAGCTGACGCACCCGTTGCCGCCGTCGCCGGCCTTGACATGGATTTCGGCTTCATCGACGAACATGGTATCATGAAAAAGGGATGGTCGCAGCCATCCCTTCGAACCTTGCTGGATTGCCGCCGGCGTGCGGTCAGAGGACGTGGACGCGCCGGCCCTGGAACTGCACCTTGCCCTCGGCCTCGGCGAAGAGCGTGAAATCGCGGCCCATGCCCACGTTCTCGCCGGGGAAGAACTTCGTGCCGCACTGGCGCACGAGAATCGCGCCGGGCCGGACGACCTGGCCTTCGTACATCTTCACGCCCCGATACTGGGGATTGCTGTCCCGCCCGTTGCGGGAAGAGCCTTGCCCTTTTTTATGTGCCATAGCGTTACCCTCTGCTTTCTAATACCAACCTGATACCCGGACAAACCGTGTACTATACCAGCCTGCAGCCG
>VGYL01001409.1 GCA_016872975.1 Planctomycetota bacterium | reverse complement strand
GACTGCCCTTGGCCGCGAAGTAATAGTGGATGATGTTCCATTTCGGGAACGTGTCGTCGTTGACCTCGCTGGTCTCGGCCTCGACCGCGATCGGCGCGTCCAAGTCGAGGGCGAAGAACGCCGGGTCGGCGTTGTGCACGGCCATGTCGCCCAGGGCGCCGCAGCCGAAATCCCACCAGCCCCGCCACTTGAACGGGACATAGGCGGAATGATACGGCCGCCATCGGGCCGGGCCCAGCCAGAGGTCCCAGTCCAGGTTCTGAGGAACCGATTCGCTGCCCTCGGGCCGCCGGACACCCTGCGGCCACCACGCCCGTTCCGGCGTGCCGGCGCGGTCGCTCCAGACGTGGACCTCTTTGACCTGGCCGATCGCGCCATCGTGGATGTATTCCCAGTACTGCCGCAAGCCGTCGCCGGCGTGGCCCTGGTTGCCCATCTGGGTCACGACGCCGGTCTCTTTCGCGACCTGGGCCATGCGCCGGGCCTCGTAGATCGTATGCGCCATGGGCTTTTCGCAGTAGACGTGCTTGCCCATCTTCATCGCCATGATCGCGGCCGGAGCATGAATGTGGTCGGGAGCGCCGATGACGACCGCGTCGATATTCTTCTGCTCCTTTTCGAGCATCGCGCGGAAGTCGCGATAGAGCTTGGCCTGCGGGTGCTTCTTGATCGTCCCCGAAGCCTTGCTCAGGTCCACGTCGCACAGAAACGCGATGTTCTCGCCGGCGACGCCGTCGATATCCGCGGCGCCGCGGCCGCCGACACCGATGCCGGCGATGTTGAGCTTGTGGTTGGCCGAGGGCTGCCCGACCGCCCCCAGCACGCGCCGGGGTACGAAGGTGAACGCCGCCACGGCGGCGGCCGCCGCCCCGACCAGCTCGCGCCGGGACACGCCTTTCCTGGGTGAATTCGTCATTGCTGCTTTCCTTCTCTGCTTCGTTCCATCAAACACCAAAAACCGCGTGCAGCGGCCGGTCATCCGCCGATGTCCCAGCCGGCGCGGTAGAACTTCGTAACGTAGTTGTCCGCCTCGGGGCAGTTCGGGGAGCGCATCGTCCGGGCATCCCACTCGACCCGCCGGCCCAGCCGGACCGCCAGGTTGCCCACCAGCAGCGCCTCGGTGAACGGGCCGGAGTACCAGAAACCGGCCATGGCCATCTCGGGCCTGCCCGCCTTGCAGGCCTCGATCCACTCTTTGTGGTGTCCGGGCGAGCGCGGCAGCGTCGGCGCGGGCCGCTTGTACTCCTTCATCTTCGATTCCGGGATCAGTCGCGGCGGGCCGGACCAGCCGCCGCAGAGGATCTTGCCCTTGTCGCCGACGAACAGGATGCCATTATCTTCCAGCTTGCGGCCTTCCTCCAGCTCCGGCGGACGCGGGGGCAGCTTGCCGCCGTCGTACCAGATCATCTTGACCGCCGGCCGGTTGCCTTTGGCCGCAAATTCGTAGGTGATGATCGACCACTTGGGCAGAGTCTCGTCGTTGGAGCCGCTGCTCTCGGCCTCGACCGCGATCGGGGCATCGAGATCCAGGCAGAAGAACGCCGGGTCGGCGTTATGGACCGCCATGTCGCCCATCGCGCCGCAGCCGAAGTCCCACCAGCCGCGCCAG
>VGYL01001408.1 GCA_016872975.1 Planctomycetota bacterium | reverse complement strand
GTACGACTACTGGGCCCACGCCATCTCCTACTCGCCTGACTCGCGGACCATCGGGATTGCGGAGAGCGGGGCCGTCCACGTAATCGAGGTGGATTCGGGTGCCCGAATGAGGACGTTGAAGGGTTCTGGCCGCTGCGCTTTCTCCCCGGCGGGAGACCTGCTGGCCTTGCCGGCCGCTGATGGGATTCAGCTCTGGGATACTGCTAAGTGGCAGGTAATGGGTACTCTTCGGAAGCCGTGGTCAGAAACCAAAGCCATTGCGTTCTCCGCTGACGGGCGCTACATGGCCGCAGGTGGACTCGGCAAGGACGTGATCGCGGTTCTCGATCTTGCGACCGGCGAAACTCAAGAGTTGGCGACAGGCGATTGGGTCATGAGCGCGGCGTTCTCCGCCGACGGGAGTATCCTCGCGGTCGGCGTCACCAATTACCGGGTTCGTCTGTGGAGGCTGCCCTCGTGTGAGGTCGTCCTTGATCGCAGGAATGGCCGGGCGGCTGTGTGTTCGTTGGCGTTTTCACGTGACGGCCGCATTCTCGCGGTTGGAGAACAGGCGGTCACACTGCTGGACATGACCACCCTCACGCCCCTCGGGCACTGTGGTTCGTACCAAGACCGTGGCGTACAGGGGCTTGCCTTCTCACCTGATGGGCGCCTGCTGGCTTCCACGTGTGGCGCCTTCGTGGCGCTCGAGGACCCAAGCCGCCCGCGCTGGCAGGCGTCCTCTGGACCCGCTTAGGCCCCGCCCCTCTCGGCCGTGCCAGAGGCGCGCTCCTGGGCCATGTCAGGGCGGCTGCGCCTGACCACGCCGGGCGGCGTGGCGCGCCGCGCTAGCTTCTCGAAAGCGCCGGCCACGTTGCCGGTATGGGTCGCGATCGGCTGGCTCGGTTGCACCGGGTCTCCGACGGGTCCGTCGCAAGACGCTACCGGCCAGCCCTTCACGGTGTCGCCCGTGGCCCCGGAGGCGATCGCCTCCATCAACCCGCTCGGTCACATGACGACCCCGTTCAATGCGCTGCCCCAGCCACGCATGTACCTGGTCTTGCGCGACCGCTCCGCGGTGAACCCGGTGCTTGCACCCGCCGGCGGCCGCGTCACGTGGCTCCTGGGGCCGAAACCCGACTACCGCATTCAGGTCCAAGTGAGCCCCGCCTTGACGTACTTCGTCGATCACGTCACTCCGGAGCCATGGGTGCGAGAGGGTGCCGAGGTCCAGGCCGGCCAGCGTATCGCGGTCCATTCGGGACTGACTTGCTGTGTGGACTTCGGCGCTCTCAACTCGGCCGTTATGTCCAGCTACATCAACGCAGCGCGGTATTCGCCGGAATCGATCCATGCCGATTCCCCACTACGGCATTTCGGGGGGCCGCTGCGCTCCCTCCTCTACTCCAAGGTCACGCGCTTCGGCGACGCCTTGGACGGCCGCGCCGACTACGATCGGCCAGGCCGGCTGTCGGGGAACTGGTTCCTGGAAGGGACACCTGTTGCTGGAAGCCTCCTGCCCGAGAACTGGACAAAGCAGCTCGCCTTCGCTTACAGCAACACGCATCCTTCGATGATCCTCGTGTCGATTGCGGGCACGTTGCCGATCGTGAACCTCTGCGCCGTCCAGCCTGGAGC
>VGYL01001407.1 GCA_016872975.1 Planctomycetota bacterium | reverse complement strand
CTGATCCAGCCGGTGACAGGCACAAGCATCTGGGCTGATTACCTGCGGGACCACGGGCCAGGGATCCACCACATCCGGTTCAACACCTTCGACATGGATGCG
Organism: Planctomycetota bacterium; assembly: GCA_016872975.1. Lineage (GTDB taxonomy): Bacteria > Planctomycetota > Phycisphaerae > Sedimentisphaerales > Anaerobacaceae > PLanc-01. The sequence continues at coordinate 1,522 of VGYL01001407.1, read as the reverse complement.
GTCGTTGGCTACCTGGCGCAGAACGGCATCGGGATCGCCCAGCGGGGCTCCGGCATCCGGCCGGGCACGTCGTGGGCCAACTTCGACACGCAAGATCTGGTCGGCTTCACCATCGAGGTGATGAAGGCGCTCCCAGGCACCAGCGGCCGAACACCCAAGATCGTGGATGGGAAGGTCGTAGACTGACGTGGCATCGTTGGAGTTTGCTTCTCCAGGGAACCGCATCCTGAGTGACCAGGTGGCAAGCCAGTTGCGCGATGCGATCGTGCGTGGCCAGCTTGGCCCCGGACAGCACCTCGTCGAGAAGGATATCGCTGAGGCGATGGGCCTGAGTCGCGGCCCTGTCCGCGATGCGCTCAAGCTCCTGGAGATCCAGGGCCTGGTCGTGCGTTATCCCCATCGGGGCACTTTCGTGGCTGGCATGGCGATGCGCGATGCGGAAGAGATCTATAGCCTGCGTGGGGCGCTCGAGACGATAGCCGTGGACTATGCCATCAAGTACGCCACGGATGCACAATTCGATGAGCTTGATCGGATTGTAGACTGCATGGTAGAGCGCATTGAGAGAAGTTATACACAGGCCGAGGCAACCGAGCTCGACCTGCAGTTTCACGATGCGCTTTACCGCATCTCAAGTCATACTCGCTTGCAAGCCGCCTGGGCCGCGCTGCGTGGGCAGGTGAGCTTGCTGATCCTGACCCATCGCACACTCCAACCCAGCGATTTCCGGGAAAAGGGGGTTGAATATCATCGCCAGGTCGTAGCTTGCCTGCGGCAGAGAGATATTGCGGCCGCGCATGCCGTTGTGCGCAGGCACCTGGCGTCATCGTTTGATACCGTCGTCGCAGCCGCCCAGATGTCTGAGGCCGCGTCTCAGGTGGCCGAAAAGGCGCCTGCCAATTCTCTCGCTTCAAGCTCGGAGCCAGCACCATGAACCTTGCGCAAATGATACGAGATACGCACGTGGCAGCGGACAGCCTGGCGATTTTCTGGTTGGCCCAGGCCGGCTTTGTCTTCAAGACGCCGGCCGGCAAGATCATCTACATTGATCCGTACCTGACCGATTCCGTCCATCGCCAACTCGGCCATCTCCTCTATGGTTTCAAGCGGATGGTGTTGCCACCGCTCGCGGCTGAAGAAGTGGAAGCGGACGTGCTGGTCTGTACCCACAGCCATGAAGACCACCTCGACATGGATCTCATCCACATCGTGGCCAGGAATCCGCGCCCCCACTTCGTCGGCGCACCCGACTGCGCGGCGAAGTTCGCCGCGCTCGGCCTCCCCGCCAACCGTTACACGATCTTCCACAAGGGCGAGACGCTCGACTTCGGCGATTTTCGCCTCACCGGCGTATATGCCGACCACGGCGAGCTGGCGCCCGACGCGCTCGGCGTGCTCCTGGAGGTCGGCGGCATCAGGGTCTGGCAGGTGGGCGATACGGCCTACCGCCCCGAAAAGTGGCAGGATGTGTTCCAGCCAGGCGTCGATGTGATCCTGCCGCCCATCAACGGCGCGTTCGGCA
>VGYL01001406.1 GCA_016872975.1 Planctomycetota bacterium | reverse complement strand
TACCGCGGTTCGGACGTTCTGCGGTTGGCGGGAGGAGATTGCTTCGTCGCTGAAGCTCCTCGCAATGACATACTTGGGCGCCCTATGTCATTGCGAGCGAGGCTGGCCGAGCGCGGCAATCATGTCGTTGCGAGCAGCGCAGCGACGAAGCAACCTCCTGCACATAGTCGCGGTACGTGTGCAACGCGGCGCCAGCAGGCGCACCGGGCGGCGGACACGTGCAGGCCTGCTTATCGGGCCCCGCTCGTGGTCGAGCCGGTGATCTCGGCCAGGAGGCGGAAGAAGCCGCGTTTGCGGTCGGCGCTCAGGCCCCAGTTGGCCGGGACGCTCTGGTAGCCGGCGTCGAAATCCTCGCCCTTCATGCGGTAGTCGAAATAGCCCCAGGAGGCGTACTCGCTGACCGCCATGACGAAGTTGTTCGTCGGCTTGTCGAAGTCGAAATGGTCGTCCTCGTTGAACAGGATGGGCTGGCCGCGGAAGCCGGGCACTTGGCGGGTGCGCCGGACCATCTCGGCGATCCGGTTCGGGTCGTGCACGCCGTTGCCGTGCAGGAGCAGGAAGTCCGAGGTCCGGACCACGTTCTCGCGCGGGATCGTGCCGCCACCGTAGGAGGTGCCGACGTAGAGCCGCCGGCCGTCGCGGGTGGTGTTCCGGACCCGCTCGATCAATTCGTGCACGCGGTCCGGCTTGAGGATCTCATGGTCGTAGCTGACGTTGGACTCGTTGTTGATCTCGACGATCACGTTGCGATAGCCGTGCTCGAAGAGCCACGCGGTCGCGTTGTCCACCGCGCGAACGACCGCGGCCTCGTCTTTGAGCCGCTGGTCCTGGCCGAAGTAGAAGTAGCCGAGGATGGCGACCATGCCCAGCTCGTCGGCCTTGTCGAGGATCCGCGCCAGGCGGGCCATGTACTCGGGTCGCAGGTCGCCCTCTTCCGTGATCGCCGAGTTGTGCCAGGGCTGCCGATTGGAATACCCCTGCGGCGAGCCGCCCTGGAGGTTGATCGTGAACGCGAGCAGCCCATGGCGGTGCCATTCGGGCATGGCCGCGATGAACTCCCGCGTATTGCGCTCGGCGTCCCAGCGGCCTGTATCCGGGTAGGCCCATTGGCCGACGGTCTCGGGGTTCAGATCGTCGAAGATCCCCTGCACCATCCGGGAATTCATCAGGAGCCCCTGGACCTTATGCCCGCGCCAGTGCCGCCCTTCGTAGGTGGGCCGGCCATTGAGATGGAACTCATCGCCCACGATCGTGACGGTGGTCCGGCGGGCCGCCGATCCCCTGGCAGGTTCCGTCGCGCAGGCCCCCGAGAGTATTACCGCCGCGAGCACCGGTCCGATCAGCCAATTCCTGGATACTGCATTGTCTTTGAGTCGTCTGGGCATGGGTACATCCTCCAATGGGGTTCGATCATCCCGACGTGTGATTTTCCATTGTTACATCGTTGAATGCTATTATGGCCGAAATCGTCGGCCAAGACAAGGGACAAAGACGAGCCGACCCGCGCGACGTGCGGCTCGGCCGCTTCTGGATTCGCGGCGCTGCCCGTGTTCGTAGTGTGCTCGTCAGAGCATACCCGGATAACTGGAAGGGTTTGCGAAGGGCACCCGATCCGTGGTCTGCCGCC
>VGYL01001405.1 GCA_016872975.1 Planctomycetota bacterium | reverse complement strand
AAGTCGTCCATGTCCGGCAGGCGGTAGATTGAGGCCAAGATGGCGCCGGCGACACCGGCAGCCAGCACCAGCGCGAGTGTCCCTTGATCCATGCGCCGGATCAGCCGGCGCTCGCGACCCCATGCCCAGGCCCAGGCCGCCACGACAGCCAACGCAAGGATGCCCGAGATCACGGTGTACTCTCGGAAGGTCAGCCGAAGAAACCGTGCGCCGTGGGTGGCGATCGACAGGGCGCCAAAGATAGTCGTGGGCAGCACAAGCGCCCAGCGCAAGACGATGACGCTTAGCCGCTCCTCTGTATGGGGTTCGATGGCGTATCTCCTTGTCAGGCCGCACCCAGCGGCCTACAGCCGGACCATCCAGCACGGACATCGTCGTGGCGACGCACCGCCGACCGCGCCGGGCACGGTGCACGATCTACCGTCAGCCAAAGCAGGGCCGACGGCGCTAGGGTGAGCGGCGAGAGCGCCTCACCCCCGCCCTTCCAGCCGCCTTCGAGGTTGCGGGCCGCAGGTTGGCGACAGGCAGCGGAGGGAGCAAGGTCACGATTTCCTGGGCTACTTCTTCGACCGACTTCCCTGTGGCATCAACTGTGTGCCATCCCAGCTCTCGCGCCAGGTGCTGCGTGTAGCTCAGATCGCGCCGCACCGATGCCAGCGTGGCATAGCCCTCCTCCGGGAGTTCCAGGTACGATGCTCGGGCATGGCGGAGTTCCAGGAGCCGGTTGGGTGTTTGCAGCAGGCAAAACACGCGGGCGGAGGGGAAGACTCGCAGCGGTTCGGGGATCGGGATGTCCGGAAGGAGAGGGATATTGGCCGCGAACCAGCCGCGATACGCCAGGTAGAGCATGGTAGGTGTCTTCATCGTGCGCGATGCGCCTACCAGGACGACCTCCGCTCGCGCTAGGTCCTCCACACGCTGCCCGTCGTCGTGCCGAAAGGCGAACTCGACAGCCTCGACTTCCCGCAGACGCGCTTCCCCTCGCTGCTTGAAGAGCCCAGGCATCTCGCGAGGTGTCCGATGCAGATTCGTCGCCAGGCGGTCCAGGATCGGGCCCATCAAGTCCATGGAGTCAACACCATGCTGTCTGGACAAGCCCAAGATGCAGCGCCGGAGGTCATCGGCGACCAGGGTGTGCAGGATGAGTGAAGGCCGTGCTGCGGCCTCGGTCACGACCTCGGCGATTTGATCTGGGCTGCGGATACCGCCACGTCGGACGATGGTCGTCTCTGCCCCCTCGAATTGAACTAATGCCGATCGGACGACACGCTCGGCGGTCTTTCCTGTGGCATCCGAGACGACGAAGATTGTCAGCATGCCTGCGCTCCTCAAGAGCTCGAAGGAGCTCCTCCATCCGCAGACAACCGCCTGCCTCGCCAGAGGCCTGCCATCCCCCGGCCACACCCAGCTATGATACACGCACCCCACGCTGCCGGGCGGCCGATGGGTTGCGGCCCTGCCCGGCCGGGTTGATGATTGCGAGCGCCGATGCAGCTCGGCGATCCAATGGCGAGGCGGCAAGCGTCATGAGCGAAGGTCAGCGGTCGAAGCGATCACGTCCCTCAGGGCCGCCACTCTACGATCGAATCAGCGGGCTCTACGACCGCCTGTTCGATCCCTTCGAAGGCCCG
>VGYL01001404.1 GCA_016872975.1 Planctomycetota bacterium | reverse complement strand
CTGCTGGACGCATCGAGAAACCCGTTTTCTTCGAGAAAACGGGTTTCTGGCCGTCTCCTGCCTGCCGAACAAGCCGCCGGGGACGGCGGCTTGAGCGGTCACATGCGAATTCTGGATACCCGTCTCGCCAGAATTCGGCCCTCCGTTGCCCGCGGGGGCTGAAGTCTGTCCGCCAGTACGGCGGATACGATTTGAGGCCGCACGCATTTATGAAATGAAGCACTAGCCACCGGAAACTTGCGCATGGCGTCATCCCGCCGTCTGGAAGCCAAAGCTATAGAGCCGCACTCCCTTCGTTTGCAGATGGAAGCGCAGCCTGAAGTCCTTGCCGACCGGCAGCGCCGGGCCGGCTTTCCACGTCACTGGCACCGCGAGACCGTCGGTCGTGGGGCAGATGCAGTCGGCTGCGCCAAAGCCCTGGATCGGTTCGCCGGTCGCCGCGTCCAGCACCTCGACCGCGAGCGCTCCGGCCTGGCCGGCGACGCCTTCAATGTTCACCGTCAACCCCCGACGCGCCCCGGCCGGGGACTGGATCGGAATGGTCGTCACTGTGCCACGGCTGCCGTCAGACCTCGGAGTATAGTAAGTCCATGCGTTCACGCGGATCGTGGCCAGGCCGATCTCCATCCCGCCAGGATAGGCAAAATCGTCCGTGCCGTGGTGACTTGTGCAGCCCCTGTAGTAGACGCGAAGGTTGTCACCGTCGCGCACAGGCTGGATTTGGAAAATATAGCCCGCGTCCCAGGAGCCGCCAGGGCCCACGGGAAGAGTCCTCTCTCCGTTCTTGACACGCGTGAAGTTGAGGCCGTCGCGGCTGACCGCCAGCGCGATGTCCATGTGGTGATCCTGGGTGCACGGCCAATACTGGCACAGATACACTCCCTCGACGATGGCCACGTCGGCGCTGTAAATCTGGTCCTCGCCCTTCCCCGCGCAGGCATCCAGGAAGACCTGGCCACGCATGGTGTAGGCCTCCTGAACTGGGCGGCCCGCGGGCGTCAGGGCCGGCGGCGTGCCATAGGGGTCATCCGGGTCCAGGAAGTTCTCCCCGCCACCCCAGTGGAGCAGATCCGATGACCACATCATGCCGCAGGAGCGGAAGCTTGATGTGTACGCGCGGCCGTAAATCTTGATGCGCCGTTCTGGAATGTCCAACGGATCCCACAGATTGGGGCTGGCGCCCTCCCGAAGGGCGTTCAGCACGGAAGTCTCCGGCCCATCTGTCCACTGCCTGCCGTCGGGCGAGTACTGCACCCGATACGAGCCTTTGGCCCAGCCCACTTCACCGCATTTGATCGTGCGCATGAATTTCTTGGCCGGGTCGGACTGGTCCGGGTTGTCGAAGTAGCCCCGCCGGATCGGGTCGTCGGCATCTGGGCGGGAATCCGGCGGCGGAAAGTCCTCAGGGAGTTTCTCCACCTTCTGCCACCGCACGCCGTCCGCGCTGATGGCCAAGGCCCCGTACTTCCATTTCTCATCATCCCAGCTCTGGTAGCCGTAGCTCATCATATAGGCGGAACCGTGCTTCCGGACCCGGCCGATCATGACGTGGCGGTCGTCCTTGCTGCCCGTCGCCCCATGGGAGAGCACCGGGTTGGCCGGGTGCTTGGTCATCTGATTGAGCACGAACTCGACG
>VGYL01001403.1 GCA_016872975.1 Planctomycetota bacterium | reverse complement strand
TCGAGCCGGGGTTTGCCTTCAACAAACCGAGCGACATCGTTCGGATTCACGACGCGGTGGGCAAGGACAACTTCGGCATCCTTTATGACACCTGCCACGGGCAGATGACGGGCGTGGTCGGCGCGCGGCAGGAGGGAGAAAAGGAAGTCTTCGGGAGCCAGATCGAGCTGATCCGCAAGCTCAGCGGGCGGATCCTCCACGTGCACCTGATCGACTCCGACAACACGTGCCACAAGGATGCCAGCGGGCAGGATGAGACTTCGGCGCATCCGCCTTTCGGCATGGGGGTGCTGAATTTCGACGAGATCATGCCGGAGCTGGCGAAGGCCAGCCGGCTGCCTCACGACTGGTGGACGGTGGACCTGTGTTTCTGGGCGGACGCCTGGGGGGCCACGGCGGACGCCAAGAAGAAGGTGGATGAATTGATCGCCAAGTACGGCTAGGCCGCCTGGCAGGGAAGGGTTGTAGAATTCAACACACGGGAGAAGACAACCATGGCAAAGGAACTACGCGTTGGATTGATCGGCTGCGGCTTCATGGGCCGGGCCCATTCGAATGCCTACAGGAGACTGAACAATTTTTTCCCGGTGGAGCACCGGGCCGTGCTCAAGGCCATCTGCGACACCAATGAAGCGAAAGCGAAGTCGTACGCGGAGACGTGGGGCTACGAGCGGCATGAGACGGACTGGAAGAAGGTAGTGGAAGCCGAGGACATCGACCTGGTGGACATCTGCGTTCCGAACGTGGCCCATCACGGCATCGCCATAGCGGCGGCGGGCAAGGGCAAGATGGTGTGCTGCGAGAAGCCGCTGGCGATGAACGTCAAGGAAGCCGAGGCGATGGTGAAGGCGGTGGAGAAGGCGGGGGTGGCCAACATGGTGTGGTTCAACTACCGCCGGGTGCCGGCCATCGCTCTGGCCAAGCAGATCATCGACGAAGGGCGCATCGGCCGGGCGTTTCACTACCGGGCGACGTACTTGCAGGACTGGACCATCTCGGAAGACGTGCCGCAGGGAGGCGACGCTCTGTGGCGGCTGGACAGCCGGGTGGCCGGCTCCGGGGTGACCGGGGACCTGCTGGCCCACTCGATCGATACGGCGATGTGGCTGAACGGACCGATCACGCGGGTGGTGGCTAAGACTGAGACCTTCGTCAAGCAGCGCCGGCACGTAGAGAGCGGCAACGTGGAGGCGGTGCACATCGACGACGCCTGCATGTTCCTGGCGGAGTTCGCCAACGGATCGATGGGGACGTTCGAGAGCACACGCTACGCGCGCGGGCGGAAGAACTTCAACACGCTCGAGCTGAACGGCGCCGACGGCAGCGTGTACTTCGACCTCGAGGAGCCGGAGTACCTGCAATTCTTCGAGTACAAACAGTTGCAGTCCGGCAAGAAGACGGAATCGCACTTGACGGGGTGGCGCAAGATCCACACGACGAACTCGGAGCATCCCTACATGAAGCATTACTGGGTACCGGGCACGTGCATCGGATACGAGCACACCTTCCTGAACGCCTTGGCCGATTTCGTGATGGGCATCGAATCGGGTACGCCGGCGCAGCCGGATTTCCGCAACGCGCTGGAGACGCAGAAGGTGTGCGACGCGGTGCTGGAGTCCGCCCGCAAGGACCGCTGGG
>VGYL01001402.1 GCA_016872975.1 Planctomycetota bacterium | reverse complement strand
CCTGGGTCTGCGCGGCGTCCTCCAGGTCCGGGAAGGGCCGCTTGTCACCGAGAATGCAGTCGAGGAAATGGGCGACCTCGCTGGTGAACGGATGGTGAGAGACGTCGGCACTGTCGGGCAGGATGCAGGGGATCTTCAGGAAATTGTTCTGGCCCGGGAACAGCTTCGGGGCGAAGACCTCGTCGTTGCGGATGGAGCCTTCGGTGCCGTAGACGCCGATGTGGAACCGGTACGGCATCTTCGCATCGAAGCTCGTCGCGGTGCGGCCGATCTTGCCGTCCTGGAACTTGACGTTCACGGAGATCGTCCCCGGGTACTCGATGGGGTTCTCCGTCTTGACCTGGTAGGCGTAGACCTCCTCGGCCTCGCTCCGCGCGAACCACCGCAGGGCATCGACCGCGTGACAGCCGCCGGTGAGGATCGCGGTGCCGCTGCGCTCGCTGCTGCCCAGCCACTTCTGCTGCGGCGTCATCCAGATCCGGTGCAGGTAATCCACCTCGACCATGAAGACGTTCCCCAGCGAGCCGCCTTCGATCAGCCGGTCGATGCTCATGAGCAGGGGGTTCCAGTGCAGGACGAAGGAGACGATCGTCTTGACGTTGTTCCGGCGGACCGCCTGGAGCTGCTTCCGCACATCCTCCATCGTCAGCGCCACGGGCTTTTCGATGATGACGTGCTTGCCCGCCTCGGCTGCGGCGACAACGTATTGCGTGTGCAGGTCGTGCGGTGTAGAGACGACAACGATATCCACGTCCGCCATCCGGAGCATCTTCTCGGCATCCGTCTCGATCGCGCAGCGGAGATTGTATTTGTCCCGATAGCGCTGGGCGTTGGCCGGATTGCGGCTGACCAGGGCCCGCACCTCCGAGCGCTCGTCCTTTTCAAAGGCCTTCACATACTCCTGCGCCACCGCGCCGCAACCGATGATTGCCGCCCCGAGTTTCTCCATATCCGGACTCCTTTTCATACGCGATCATTTCTGCAAAGCGGCTCGATGTTCCGCCGTGCTTTTGGTCACTTGCTCGGCCGATTCAAACGGCAGATACATTGCTCGCATGACGAACTGATAGCACTTGCCGATCTCGTAGTCCGGGATGAACCACTGGAAATCCCAGGCGGGATTGCCCTGGCCGCCGCCGGAGGGGGATTGGCTGAGCCGCACCCGGTCGCGGGGCCGGAACATCTGCACCAGGGCCATGCCGTGACTGACGCCGTAATACCAGGGCTCCCGGTAGCGGTGGTCCGAGAAGTTGAAGACCAGCGACAGCGGGAAGTCGACATCGTGCGGGAACTCGCGCCGATCGTCGAAGGCCAGGTGCGTCGGGTGGACGCCATGCCGGGGCGTCACGCCGCGAATCCACCTCGCCTCGGCGCCCACGTCATTGGCCGGATGTCCGAGGAAGTGGATGTCCAGCGACTGCGGCTGGTGAATGTAGCTGGCGAAGAACAGGCCGATATAGCCGTTCCTGAAGGTCTTCGCATGAGGCACACATTCGAGAGTCATCTCGATCGTCCCGTCTTCCAGCAGCGTGTACCGCAACCAGCTCTCCAATTTCCAATGCGGCGTGGGCGGCTGATGGAGCTCAGCCGTATGCTCACCGACTTGCCGTATCGCCATCGGCGCCTGCCGCGGCTCAAAGAGAATCT
>VGYL01001401.1 GCA_016872975.1 Planctomycetota bacterium | reverse complement strand
GGGAAGCCGGACCCAAGGAAAGCGGTGGGGCAAGCCCCACCCTACACATTACCGAACTTGCTCGTCAGAACTCATTAGGCGGGTGAGAGAGTCTTCCGGCGCAGCCGGCTCCACGTTCTGTAAACGTTCAAAAGAAGGAAGGGGCGGACTGTCTGACCCGCGTAAACGCGGTACTCCGAACGGCCGCGGACCACGAGTCAAGTGTCTTTCGATGAGCCGAAAAAGTTGCGTCGGGCGGCGGTTTTCTGTGTAATTCGGGCGCCCGCCGTGTGTCTCTACTGTGGATCGGGCAGCCAAACGCGGCTGTGGCGAGGGTATCCCGCCTCGGGAAGGCAAGGTCCGGACGGCCTCGCCACGCGGGCCCGATTCGGTTGCGGAGCCGGGATTGGACGAGCGCAGCGACAGAGAATTGGCCTTGGCGTCCCACCAGGGGGACCGCTCGGCGTACACCCTCCTGGTCCGGCGGCACTACAAGCCGGTGTTCCTGGCCTGTCTCGGCGTGCTGGGCAACGTCCACGACGCCGAAGACGCCGCCCAGGACGCGATGCTCAAGGGCTTCGAGCGCATCCGCCAGCTTCGCGACGGCGCCCAGTTCGGCGGCTGGATCGTCGCCATCGCCCGAAACGTGAGCGTCAATCTGCTCCGCAAGCGAAAGGCGATCCACAAGCCGCTCGGGATGGAGATGGCTCCCGAGCCTCACCGGCCCGAACCGGGTCACGAGGATTTGACACAGGCGGTGGCCCGGCTGCCGTGGGATCTGCGGCTGCCGCTCGTGATGTACTATTTCGACGGCCAGGACGTCAAAACGGTCGCTCAGAAACTGGAAATCTCGCCGTCCGGCGTCTACCAGAAGCTGCGCACGGCGTTGCAGGAATTGCACGAAATCCTTACGGCACAAGGAGATACGCCATGAACAGGCCTTGTCCGCAGAGACAGGACGAAATCGCCGACCACGTACTCGGAGCCTTGGACGCCCGGCAGGCTGACGCCCTGCGGGAGCATCTGGCCGGCTGTGAGGCCTGCCAGCAGTATGCCCGGAGCCTCCAGGAACAGGCAAGTTCGCTCGCTGCCCTGGGCCGCCAGATCGAGGCCGGCATGAGTGCCCGCCAGGACCGAGTGATCGGGGCCTTGGAGGAAGTGCCGCCGGCCGCGGTTGGCACGCGGCGGGTCTTCTCCTGGGGCGGCTTTCTCAAGACGGCCGTGGCGGCGGTCCTGGTCCTTGGGGCCGGCATCGGTCTCGGCCGCTGGACCGCCCCGCGCCCGGTGGATGTCGGGCAACTGCGGGCGGATCTGGAGGCATCCATCGTCGCTTCCCTCGGGCCGGCCCTTCAGGAGAGGCTGTCGGCCGAGATGGAGCAGCGTTTGCAGGCCGGCTTGGCCACGAACGAAGCGAATCTCCATCTAGCGCTGGCGGACCAACTGCGGGGCGATTTGCAGCTTTTCGCCGCCCAGTTCACGGCCGGCTCGGAACGACGGCTGGAAAGGACGATCGCCGAGCTGATCCAACTGATCGAAGAAGCCCGGCTCAAAGACCGCCAGTACGTGGCCGAGGCCCTGGATCGGATCGAGCAGAGCCGTGTCCAGGACAAGACCCGGATCGTGCGCTCCCTGGCCGCCCTGACCCCCCAGGCCACGCCGGCCATGCAAGACGCAACAA
>VGYL01001400.1 GCA_016872975.1 Planctomycetota bacterium | reverse complement strand
CAGCGTTCGCGGAGGGCCTTGAATCCTCCCCAACGGTTCCACGGGGTGAGTTTCACCGAGAACACGTCGCCCAGTTCCCGATAGAAGTCGGCGGGGCGGGACTGCGGCCTTTGGAGCACGCCGACCACCACGTCGCGCACCGCCGCCAGGCGTTCGGCCACGATCCGCAAGGCCACCGACTTGCCGGTCCCCGATTCGCCGCAGACCAGCGCGAAGCCGCCTTCCTGGACCAGTTGCTCGACGCGCCAGACGAAGTTCTCGACGGCGGCGGTCACCAGCAGTCCCTCGCTGGGAAGCTCCGGCGAGAAGGGGTTCCATTTGAGTCCCCACAACGAGAGCAGACGCTTGGTATTCATGGTGTTTCTCCCTGCTGGGAAGGCGGATTCTTGGGCAGGTACGCCGGCGGGAGTCCCGTGGCCGAGTACTCGTCGAGGATGCGTTTCAACAGCGGTGGCAGTTCCTTGCCGCCGTGCGAGGACGGGGGCTTCGGCCCTTGCGGACCGTCCTGGCCAGCGGGCGGCTTCTCGTCGGTCGTCACCCCGGCGTCGCGCGGGAACAGCAATCGCTGGCCGTCGGCATTGGCCTGGCGATCCAACGGATACAAGGGCGAGAGAATGGTGCCGCTGCGCGGGTCGACCAGGTCGACCCGGCGGAGGTCCCAACGCGCGTACCGCACGGCGACTTGGCGGAAGTGGCGGTAGCGTCCGGGGATCTCGAAACGCACGCCGTCCAGGGAGATCGTCCCGTCGCTTTGCCGCTGCGTTCGAGTGACCTCCGTGCGAAACGCGTCGCGCAGGGCGGCCGAGGAAGGACTGGGCCGCAGCACGTCGCGGGCCTGCGCGAAGCGTTCCACGGGCGAACAGCCGAGTTCCCGGTGCGGCCGGCGGTTGTACTCGATTTCCAGCCACGCCTGGGTGACTTGGTTGAGGAACTCCAGCGTCAGATCCGGTACGCCGTCGAGCATCTCCATCAGGCGTCCTTCGAGGCTCGCCCAGAAACACTCCTGCTTGCCGTTCTGGTAGGGCGAATAGGGGAGCGTCTTCTCATGCACGATCCCCAGCCGCTGGAGTCCTTCGGTGAATTCCTCGGCGATCATCGCTCCCCCGTTGTCGGTCATATACCCGCGAGGCAGACCGCGTTTCTGGATGGCCTGGGAAGACCCGTGGGCGAGGTCCTCGGCGGTCTCGGAGAGGTACCACTGCAGATGGCAGCCCAGTCGCGAATGATCGTCCAGGATGCCCAGGGCGATGGGCCGCTCCCAACCTCCGTCGGGCGTGATGACCTTAAGCCGCCCGTGGTGGAAATCGCCGTGCCACAGCGCGCCGACGTACTCGGCTTCGTAGCTGCGAACCTCGCGTTGTTCGCGGCGCTGGGCCGCCAAGATTTCGCCCAGGCGGCCCAGGACGCGGGCCCGCGGCTTGCGGATCATGCCGTGGCCCTGCATGTAGCGTCGGACCGTGCAATACGATCGCAGCGGTCCCAACGCCGGATCGGCTTGGACCGCCGCACGCAGGTTGTCGAAATGCAGCTGGTAGGTCCAGTGCGGATGGGCGTGGTACTGCTGACCCAGTTGCCGGATCAGCGGCGCACTCAACGAGACCTTGCCACAGTCCTTGCGTACGGCCCGGCGGAGGACCTGGAGCGGATCCTCCTTCTGTA
>VGYL01001399.1 GCA_016872975.1 Planctomycetota bacterium | reverse complement strand
CGGCGCGACCTGGTTGATGTGGACGCGGTAGACGGCATGCTCCTCCAGGCCGAACATGTGCAGGATCGGGTGCACGGGGATTTCCCATACCGTATCCTCATCCTCCGACCAGTACGGGGCGTGAACCGGCCCCACGATCTTCTCGTCGTCGCCGCCGGTGTAACGGTCCCGAGGCTTGGGCGGCGGCTCAATGTCGATCACCATCCTCGCCGGCAGTCCCGCACGCTCGACGTTGCGGTAGCCCGTTGTGCGCCATCCCTCGACCAGGTTCGCCATGCCGGTCACGGACATCTGCAGCCCGATACGCCCTACGTGTTCCCGATATCGGTCCAGTGAAGCCCGGTAATCCGCCATGAGCGTGGGCGTTTCCAGCCGGAGGCCCTTCGCCGCCAAGGCCTGCATCAACGACCGGCCACGGATGTCGCCGGCTTCGAAGGTGCGTTCGGACTTGCCGCCGGCGTTCTCCGCCAGCAGGGTCAATTCCACCGATGCCGGCTTACGGTCATAGGCCCGCCGGGATGCGGCCTCGTACGCTATCGACGCTACGAACCACGGCACCAAACTGCCATCCGGCTGTTGTTCGAACATGTAGCCATGCTCGCCAGCCTTGACCAGCTCCTTGAGCACCGCCTCCAAGTTCTCCAACCTGTCCACCTTGTGGCTGTCGTCCGGGCACTCCTTGATCGCGATCCACTTGCGCACCGCCGTGCGCGCCCGCTTGGCGACATTGTCGCCGTTGTCCGCATGGCGGCTGAGAAAGCCGACCAGCTTGGCGATGGATTCGTCCTCGAACTCCGAGATGTCCAGCTTGACCGAGCCGCCATAGTGGCGTTCGTACTGAGCGTGGTGGACTCCAAGGGCTTCCTCATCGGTTACGAGACCCTTGATGTCCTCGATCCAGTCGATCCTGATATTGATCTTCATCGTTGTTCCCTTTCGATCGAATGAGGGGTGCGAGGCTTGCGCCCCGCACCCCTCCGCTCTGGTCAGGCGACCTTCTTCTGCGTGTCGTGCGACTCCGCCTTGGACTTATCGCTGCCGATGCGACCCAAGACGCCCTTCACGAGACCCACCGCCTTGCGCAGGTTCTTGGCCTCATCCGGCAACGTCGCATTGACCGACTCCGCAGCCGCCTCGATCGCTTTCAGCGCCTTCTCCAGCAGTTGCCGATGGTCACCCGCCTGCTGCGCGGGGGGCGTCACGGGCTGCGCCCCGGATTCGTTCGCCGAGTCAGGCTTCGAATCCTCCCTGTCAGTGCCGACCTCCTCCGTCGGCGTCCGCAGCGCCTTGCGCAGCTCCCGGGTCGACAGCCGCTCGTCGGCAGCCTTCTCCAGAACACCGCGCACTTCCGGCGTGATCTCGCCCTCGTCGATCTCCGCCGCCACCTCCACCCAGTGTGACAGCGTGATCGCGGGGATGTCGCCACCCTCCTTGCTCGGCGACCTCGACAGATCCTTCTGCCAGGCCGGCGGGAGCTGGTCGAAGCACTTCACCAGCTTGCTCATCCGGTTGACCACCTCACGCCGCAGGTGCAGCTTGGGCGCCAGCTTCTTCTGGTCCACCTTCTGCTCCTGCAGCAGCCGTCCGACGTAACGGGCGGTCTCGATCACCGATGACTGCCGCCGATGCCCGTTCTCCGAGAGGCTGATATCCAGGCAGCGG
>VGYL01001398.1 GCA_016872975.1 Planctomycetota bacterium | reverse complement strand
GCCCAGGGGGTCTGCGACACCGAGGTGCCTGCGGCCATCCGACAGGCTGCCAGCGCAGCTATCGAACGTGGAATCAACAGTTACACGCGGTTCGACGGGCTGAAGCAATTGCGGGAAGTCATTGCGAACAAACTCCGAGACCATAACGGAATCGATGCGGATCCCGAGACTGACATCACCGTCAGTGCCGGATCGACGGGTGCCCTCTACTGTGCGTGTATGGCGTTGCTGAACCCCGGTGACGGCGTCGTGCTCTTTGAGCCTTACTACGGCTATCACCTCAACACCCTGCTCGCTGTAGGCGCTGTACCCCTGTATGTATCCCTTCAGCCTCCGAACTGGGAGTTCGCTGTCGAGGATCTGAAACGCGCTGCTGCTCGGGCTCGGGCTATTGTTGTCAACACACCGGCAAACCCCTCAGGGAAGGTACTTAGCCGGGCAGAGCTTGAGGAAATCGCTGAGGTCGCTGATCGATTTGACCTCGTCGTGTTGACCGATGAGATCTACGAATACTTCGTCTACGACGGACACCAACATGTGAGCCCGGCAACCCTGCCAGGGATGGGCGAGCGCACGGTGACCATCTCGAGCTTTTCGAAGGTCTTCAGCATCACGGGATGGCGGATTGGCTACAGCGTGGCAAGGGCGGCCTGGGCGCAGATGATCGGGTACATCAACGACTTGGTCTATGTGTGCGCGCCGGCGCCGCTCCAGTACGGGGTGGCGGTGGGGATGGGGGAGCTGGAGCCACGGTTGTTCAGCCAGCTGGCCGCCCAGTACGCAGATAAGCGTGACCGCATCTGTCGGGCGCTGCAGCGAGCCGGCTTGTCACCGTATGTTCCACAAGGTGCGTACTACGTGTTGGCGGACGCGACATGCCTTCCGGGAGGAACGAGCAAGGGGAAAGCCATGGCACTCCTGGCCGAGACAGGCGTGGCCAGCGTGCCGGGCTCGGCGTTCTGGCATGACACCGCTGGTGAGCGCTACCTGCGCTTTTGCTTTGCCAAGACCGACGAAGAACTCAATGAGGCGTGCCTGCGACTGACACGGCTGTCCTGATCATGGACTTCTCCATTGTCACTGAAGCGACTGGGACACCGGTTACCCGTGAAGCACTGTCCATGATGTACACAAGGTATCGGTTGGCCGCCGAGTACTGTGAGAACAAGGATGTCCTGAAGGTCGCGTGCGGGTCCGGCCAAGGCCTGGGCTACCTGGCGACGAAGGTGGGCCGCGTTGTCGGAGGCGATTGCACCGAGAAGCTTCTTAGGGTGGCGTCCCGGCACTATCATGGGCGCATGCCGCTGGTGCGCTTGGATGCTCAAATGCTGCCGTTCAAGGATCAGAGCTTCGACGTCGTGATCCTCTACGAGGCGATCTACTATCTGGTGCGGCCGGATCAGTTTCTCGCGGAATCGCGGCGGGTGCTTCGCGATCAGGGCACCATCCTAATCTCAACGGTCAACAAGGAGTGGTCGGATTTCAACCCAAGCCCGCTTAGCGCAAGATATTTCTCCGCACAAGAGTTGGGTGAACTGCTGAAGAGCCAGGGGTTCAACGCCGAGCTGTATGGCGCTTTCCCAGTGTGCGGGGAGTCGATCAAGGATCGCACCCTGTCTCTGCTCAAGCGGGCAGCCGTCCAGCTCCACCTTATCCCAAAGACGAT
>VGYL01001397.1 GCA_016872975.1 Planctomycetota bacterium | reverse complement strand
CTATGCGATGGGCGTCTTGCTCTATGAGATGCTGACGGGCCAGGTTCCCTTCCTGGGCTCCAGTCCCGCCGAGATCCTGATGAAGCACATGACCGCGGCGCCGGATTTGGCCAATATCGAAGAGCCGTTCGCCCGGGTCATCCGCAAGGCCCTGGCCAAAGACCCCGCCGAGCGCTACGGGAGCGTGCAGGAGATGGTCGAGGAGGTCTTCGGCACCGAGCACGTCCGCAACAGCGTCTCGCAGTTCGCACCGGAAGAGCTGTCGGTCGTGGCCGAGCACATCGCCCAGAAGATCCGCGGCGTGCAGCCCAAAGATGGCATGGGCTTGGAGCCCACGAATCATCGGCAGGATGCCGATGCCACGGCGCGCCACGGCCAACCGCCCTGCGCCGACTGCCTTCGCGATCGGGCTGCCGGTCGAGCCCGGGTTGTGCGACTCCGGGCGGCGCTCGCACTGGCCCTGCTCGCGGCGATCCTGGCGGCCGCTGGGTACTTCGGAGTCGCCGCGTATGCCGAGCACCAGAGGAAGGTGCTGGACGCCGACATGGTGCAAGCCCGGAAAGCGGCCGAGGCCGGCAACATGAAGGTGGTGCTGGACCTGCTCGAGAAGCACCCGGGCAACGCGGATCTGGCCCGTCTCAAGAGCATGGCCTTCGAGAAACTGCAGCCCACCTACCTGAGTATTACGGGCCGGCGCTCGGACCGGGAGCTGGACAAGCTGCTCCAGCGGCGGGTGCAGGCCCGCGGCGTCCTGGTGTGGGACCTGTCGCCCCGCAAAGGGGGATACTGGTGGAGCTGCATCCACGTCCAGATGAGTAATGGAGACTATCGTTATCTGCAACTGTTCTTCCCGAAAGGGGCGGGCGCCCTGGGCGATCTCCAGAAGGAGGGACTGGTCAAGGGGGCGCGCCTCCAGGCGTACGGATTCCTCACCAAGGTGAACCGGCACCTTCTAAGGAAGGATGAATACGGCCTCAACCCCGTCGAGGCCTGGGAGACGATCGATGAACCGTGACCGGAACGGCCGATAGAGTGGACGGGCCGATGGGCCGGACCCAAGGCCAAAGGCCTTCGCCGTGGTCGTGTCGCGGGCCTCTGACCCGCGGCACAGTGTGCGACCAATTTTCGTGGGGCCAGCACAGCCTTTGGGTTCCAGCCTCCCGCGCGGCGGTTCGTAGTGTGCTCGTAAGAGCATAAAAAGAAGATGCGGTGCCACTTCCGGCTTCCGTACGTTCCTTGTATGCTCTTACGAGCACACTACAAACCAGGGCCTTCGGCCGGGGGCGGTTTCCCCCCACAACACGTAGTCGCACACGCGGCACGGGCAGGCGCTCGCGGATCGTGACACAAGCCCGCGCTGAGATGCGCTTGTCACGGCCACCCACGCCACGAAATTCTCAACCGTATTCTGTCTCAGCCCCGCCGTGCGTCTTTCGCTTCACCTTTCGGGATAGGGCAAACGCACAGTCGCGGAGCCGGTCCCACGTATGTCATTGCGAGGAGCGCAGCGACGAAGCAATCTCGATCCGTAGCTTGGGGATTACCTCGCTTCGCTCCTACTACTACAACGCTATGAAAGCTCAAGAAAACCTATGCCGCCGGCCGATGATCCCATAGAAACGGAACTTCTATTGGGAGGTCATCGGTATGGATGCCAGTGTGATTTTG
>VGYL01001396.1 GCA_016872975.1 Planctomycetota bacterium | reverse complement strand
TCATTCTGATCTGCCAACATAGTATTGGCCGTCACAAATAGCACGGGCCCAAAGCGAGGATTCCGTGCAAACCGTCAACCGGTTCGTTGGAAACACGCGACTGACGAGCAAGTCCTGACGCATAGCATGGTATTGGCGGAACCGTGATATGCGTCAGGAGCGGCCACCTGTTGACATCCGCGCACATTCGTCCGACCTCTCCTCCAACCCCGCCGGCGCCCACCGACGGCAGGCTTGGACAGGGTATACGCCAGTCGGCGCTGGCCGGGCAAGCGGATTGTGGGGCGGAGGCCACCTGCCGCCGACTCCTGCCGAAGTGCAAGCGCTGCGTAGGCTCAAATGGCCAATCATCATCACCCACCGAAAGGAACCAACCCCATGACCGACAACCCCATCCTGCATGCCCTCGCCCGTGAGGGCGTGCTGATCAACGTATCCGTCCGCTTCTGGCGGGCGTCGAAGAAGCTGGAGCCCGGCGACCTCGGGCTCGATGCCGCATCGCTCGACGAGCGGCTGATCTCGCTCGGTCGGAAGCGTCTCCTGCCCAAGGATGCCCTGGCGCAGTTCGCCCTGATCGAGTCCCGGGCGCACGCCATGGTCGAGCAGTCCACATTCCCGTTCCTGGGCGGCATCGCCCACTTCCTGCCCAACCGGAAGCTCTCCGAGACCCGGCAGGGGCTGGATGCCCTGCGGGGCGACTTCGAGGCGGCCAAGGCCAAATTCAAGGACGCCTACGCCGACCTGCGGGAGAACGCCATCGAGGAGTGGCGCGAACTGGCCCGGGAGCTGTCCCTCGACGCCCGGACCGTGATCGCCAAGATCGAGGCGTCTTATCCCGAGCCCGATGCGCTGGACCGCTACTTCGGCTTCGAGGTCCGGCTCTACCAGATCCGGGCGCCAGAGTCTCTGGAGGCGGAGTGCGTCACGTTCGCCGACCAGGAGTACATCGTCGAGGCCCGGAAACGGGCCGCAACCGATGCCGCGGCCCAGATGGGCCGGGAGTCTGAAGCGTTCGTCGGTGAATGCGTGGCCACCCTGCGGCAGGAAGCGGCGAAGGTCTGCGAAGACATGCTCTCGTCGATCCAGACCGGGAAGACGGAGGGCGTGCACCAGAAGACCCTGAACCGGCTGCTCAAGTTCATCGAGGACTTCAAGGCGCTCAACTTCGCCGGGGATGCCGAGTTCGACCGGATCCTGGAGAACGCCCGGAGCACCCTGCTGAGCAAGACGGCGGAGGAGTACCGCGACAACGCGGCGGCTCTGACCCGGCTTCAGTCGGGACTCAAGGGCCTCGCCCAGACGGCGAAAACGCTGGCCCAGCAGGATGCCCATGCCATCGTGTCCCGGTTCGGGCAGTTGGGCACCCGGAAGTTCACGCTGGCGGCGTAGGCACCCAAGGGAGGGCATCAGCACGCGATGTGTTGGTGCCCTCTCTCCCGCGGTGCTTGGGCAGTACCGGCCAGCCTACAGGGAGCTACTTCTTGCGCGGGGCCTTCTTCGCTGACTTCTTGCCCGCTGACTTGGCCGGCTTCGCGGCGGGCTTCTTCGCAGCGGGCGCCACAACAGGCTCGAACCTCGGCCGTCGCCCGCGCTGCTTCGGGCTCAACCCCATGTTGGCCAATCGTAGCTTCGCTTCACGGGCACCGAGGGAACGTGCGGCCAGGATCT
>VGYL01001395.1 GCA_016872975.1 Planctomycetota bacterium | reverse complement strand
CCCTGGACCGTAGCCTGTGCGGGAGATCCGGGCGGCGACCCAATCCCCCCGGGCCGGTACACGCTGAAGATTCTGATGGACGGCGTGGAGGCGGCTTCGGGGTCTTTCGAGATCCGGGGCCAGGCCCCCGTGATCGAGGCCCTGGACCGGCGGGACTGGCAGATGCTCCGCTACCGTCTGGAACAAGGCGCCGATCCCGAGCAGCGCGATCCGAACATCATGAACAACGCGCCGGCCCTGGCGCTGGCCGCGATGTAGGATGTCCGCGCCGTCGAGCTGCTGCTGAAACACGGAGCCCAGGTCAACGCGCGCGACGATGAGGGCTGCACACCTCTCTACTTTGTGACGTTTTGTGAAAGTGGGACCATGGCACTGGAGATCGCCGCGACGCTGGTCCGGCATGGGGCCGACCTGAACGTCACGGACAAGTACAGGGAATCCCTGCTGCTGGCCCTTGCCCGCCGCAGCACGCCCGAAGTGGTCGAGCTGCTGCTGAAACGCGGCGCCAACCCTAACCACATGACCAAGTACGGGGACAGTGAGTCGCCGTTGCTGACGGAACTGCTCAGCACGGATCATCCCGCGCCGCGCGCCGCCCGGACCCTGGAGTTGTTGCTGGCGTACGGGGCCAACCCGAATGCGAAAAACAGCACCCTGTCCGCGACGCCACTCTACCGGGTCATCAGAAATCCCGAACCCCAACTCGTCCAAGTCCTGCTCCGGTACGGGGCCTCGATCGGCGAAGCCTACGGCGGCCACATCAGTACCCTGTGCGAGGCCCTGCAGGCGTATCTCGACGCCGCGGCGACCCACCGCGTCGCGGCTCAGAAGGCCAAAGATGTCACCGCGATCCTCCTGCGGCATGGCGCGAAATTGCGTCCCGCGGAAGAGCCGATCGTCGCCAAGGAGAACTTCCAGCGCTACCTGGACCTCGCCCCGCATGCCCCCGAAGCCCACCACGTCCGCCAGCTTCTCCAGAAGTTGTAGGGCGCGCGGTACCCGAGGTGGCACCGGCATCCCCTATCGTATCCGGCCGTCATCAGGGGCAAGAGCCATCGTCAAGGGCAAGCCCTCGGCGATGTTACCCAGAGTACGAGATTCCCAAGCGGAAGTGGTATCAGCTTGTCAGGTAGAGACGCGAAGACGTGATGGATCATGGCGTCGCCGCCGGCGCGACCCGGTACTCAATCCCGGTTGGCTGCGCGACACGGCGGGACGCATCGAGGATCTCCAGCGACACCAGGTTGCCGGAGGCGTCATAGTCCAGAATCACTCCCGGTTTGTCCTCGTCGCTTTCGGCAACGGGCACATCCGAGAACACGACGGTCAAGGTGTCGGTCTCGCAATCATACGTTACCTTCATCGGTCAACTCTCCTTGCCATACATCGATTGTACCACCCGTTCGCGTGAAAGGCCAGCTATTGACAAACCAGCCTGATATCGATTCTTCTGATGCGGTTCGTGTGCAATAGGAAGGTAGGTGATGAGCCTGTCTTCTCCGGGTGGCGATTTGCGATGATCCAGGCCATTGTGACTTCGATCTTCTTTGCGATGTCCGCCGTCAGTGCGGGGCGCAGCACGCGTCTGCTCGGGGCGGGCACCGCCAACCTCGGCCGGCTGATCCTGGCCACGGGGATGCTGGCCCTGTGGGCCCACACCGCCGGCGCCGGCCTG
>VGYL01001394.1 GCA_016872975.1 Planctomycetota bacterium | reverse complement strand
TGATCGTGCATTGCCCATTTTCGGCCTCCTTGCCCAAATCGGTTATCAGACACATAACAGATCGGCAAAAAGGCCCCTGGAAGCCCAATTCTTCGACTATTCTCTGCCAACATCATGAGGTACGACCAATCGGTGGACTGGTTGGGCATAACGAAGCGGGTGGTCGCATCATGGACTGCTACGCCCGCGGAAACGTCTTGGGCGATGAAGGCAGTCAGCGTCTTGGCGGGCTCGTTGGCTACAACAGGGGCGACATGATCAACTGCTATGCCAGCGGCGACATTTCCGCCGGTAAGGGCAGCCGCGATCTCGGCGGCCTGATCGGAGGCGGTAGTCTGGTTGGGGATGGTCATCGTTTTGAAATCCCAGCCAGTACCTGTTACTACCTTCGTCCTGTGGAGAATATCGTGTTGACAAACAGCATTGGATTTGCCCTGTGGGAGGAAGACCTGAAGAAGCGGAGCAGCTTCATCGGTTGGGACTTCGAGAATATCTGGATGATCTGCGAGGGCCGGGACTATCCGCGGCTGCGGTGGGAAGGGATGCAATGCCCGCCGTAGGTGATGCTTGGTCGCGATCCCGGGCCATCGACGTGAGCACGGATACCCGGTGGTGGGGCGATACGGGGTACGGTTGCGGTTGCGCGGCTCGTTTCGTCCGGCGGTGGCGTAGGGCGTTTCGTCAAACGGCTGCGCCGTGCGTCTGTCCCGCCCCACACATCACGCAACCGAAACGTCTCCCGCTCGACGCAACCGATACGAGCCGCGCAACCGCAACCGAATCCTGTCCCTCGGTGTCATAGGAACAGGCATGCACCCGACATGATCTGCCGGCTTGACTTTGGGGGCGGGCGCATGGACAATGGGGTGAGTCGATTGTCTGTCCCAGGGGCCCCGCGCGCGGGCGGCCCCGCAGGAAGAAGGAGTGACTATGAACTGGATACGTGCGAAGGTTTGGGTGTCGGCGATGATGGCGATTGTGGGTCTGGCGGGGGGGCTGCAAGCGGGCCAGGCCGCGGAGAAGCCCTGGGCCGTGTATGAAGGCAAGTCCGGGCCGGGGGTGGGAGGGACCCCAATCGCGATGAATCGCGATTGGGAACCCAGCAAGCATATCGTCTTTGTCACGGGCGATGAAGAGTACCGCTCGGAGGAGTCGATGCCCATGCTGGCGAAGGTCCTGGCGGTGCACCACGGCTTCAAGTGCACCGTGCTGTGGGCGATCAACAGGACCAGCGGCGAGATCGACCCGATGACGCTCGACAACATCCCGGGCCTGGAGGCCCTGGCGACGGCGGACCTGATGGTCCTGTTCACGCGCTTCCGCGAGTTGCCGGACGAGCAGATGAAGCGGATCATCGACTACACCAACTCGGGCAAATCCATCGTCGCGTTGCGGACGGCCACGCACCCGTTCGCCTATGCCAAGCGCAAGGACAGCCCCTACGCGAAATGGACCTGGAACAACAAGGAGGAGCCGTTCCGAGGCGGCTACGGGCGGCAGGTGCTCGGCGAGACGTGGATCAGCCATTACGGCGTCCACAACAAAGAGAGCACCCGCGGGATCGTCGCCGACGGCAGGCAGGATCACCCCATCGTTCGCGGCGTCGGCACGATCTGGGGGCCGTCGGATGTCTACGGCCTGACGACCCTGCACGGCGACTGCACGCCCATCATCATG
>VGYL01001393.1 GCA_016872975.1 Planctomycetota bacterium | reverse complement strand
TTCCGAAGCGCTGGCCGATTCCTCGGCGTTGGCGGCGTTCTGCTGGGTGACCTTGTCCATCTGGGCGACGGCGGTGTTGACCTGATCGATCCCCTGCGCCTGCTCCTGCGAGGCGGCGGCGATCTCACTGACCAGATCGGTGGTCTTGCCGACGCTCTGGACGATCTCTTCCAGGACTTTGGACACTTCCGTGGCGATATCCACGCCGTTCTTGGAGTTCTTGACGGACTCCTCGATCATGCGGGCGGTGTTCTTGGCCGCTTCCGCCGACCGCATCGCCAGGTTGCGGACCTCTTCCGCCACGACGGCGAAGCCCTTGCCGGCTTCACCGGCCCGGGCGGCTTCTACCGCGGCATTGAGGGCCAGCAGGTTCGTCTGGAAGGCGATCTCGTCGATGACCTTGATGATCTTGGCGGTCTCGTCGGAACTCTTCTGGATATCCAGGATCGCCTGGTTCATCCGGCTCATGGACTCGGCCCCGGTGCCGGCGGCCTTCCTGGCCTCGGCGGCCAGGGTGTTGGCCTGCTGGGCGTTGTCGGCGTTCTGCTTGGTCATGGAGCTCATCTCTTCCAGGCTGGAGGAGGTCTCTTCCAAGCCCGCGGCCTGCTCGGTCGCCCCTTCCGCCAGCGACTGCGAGGCCGCCGAGACCTGGCCGGAGGCCGAGGAGACCTGCTCGGAGCCCTCCGTGAGACTGGCAATGATCCTGTTGATCGGCTTGGTGATGGCCCGCGTGATAAACACGGCAAGCGATACGCCGAGGGCCACCGCCACGATGGTCAGGCCGATCATGAAGTAACGGGTGCTGGCATAGACCGCGGTGCCGGCCTCGTTGGCTTTCTTCGCTATTTCCTCATTGGTGTTTATGATGTCTACGAGGATGGCGTCGGCCGTTTCGAAGGCGGGCAGCACTTCGCTATTGACCACGTGCGCGGCCTCAGTGTTCTTGCCTTCATAGGCGAGCGCCAGCGCTTTGACACAGGTGGCCTGGTACTTGGGCCACGCGGCATCGAACTTTGCCAGGTTCTCCTTCTCTTTCTCCGTGAGGTTTGTCTGGCGGTACTTGGCCAGTGCTTCGTTCATCTTGGCCTCACAGTTGTCCATGGCCTTCTTGATCGTGTCCATCTTCGCCTTTTCCGTTTCCGTGACGTACTCATATACGTCCCGGTTGTGAAAGATGGCCTGCGCGTTGGCATGGGCGATGTGCGTGATGGGAACAAGCTGGTTATCGTACATGTTTACCAGCATTGTGTTGATCTTTGCCACCCGCGTGATACCAATCACGCCAATTGTCGCGGTCAGAACCAATACGGCGATGAACCCAGCAGCAATCTTCGTTCCTAGTTTCATGTTCTTGAACATTTCGACTCTCCTTCGCTCAATGGGATTTCGCCTGCGATGCCGGGGCCGATGTCACGTGACCGGTCCGGGCATCAGAGGCTGTAGTTCTGGTTTCGGACGTATTCGGGGCCGTAGACTTGGCCGCGGCCAGACCCTGTCCAGCCGACTTGCCTTCGAGTGGCCCGGTCGTCGCCGTCAGCAGGCGCTCCTGCTCCGGATGCGTTCCCAGCCAGCCGACAATGCCGGTGCGGATGTTGTAGATGGCGGCGACGATCTTGAGTTTGCCGGCCTTGACGCGGTCGCGCGTGGCGGGACTGGTCGTGAGCAGGTTCTCGATGGCT
>VGYL01001392.1 GCA_016872975.1 Planctomycetota bacterium | reverse complement strand
TCCAGAGGACATTGCCGGTCTCGGTGTCCACGGCCACGATCGCACGCGGGTACCCATCCCAGGCCCAGCCTTTGTTGGCATGGTTCGAGTTGTCCCAGACGTAGGGATACTCCTGGCGGTACCGGGGCCATTTCGAGGGCTCGTCGCTGACGAGCAGGAACGCCACGCCCTCCGAGACGATGATCTCTTCCGTCTGGGCCGTGCCGGCGCAGGTGCGGAGGGTCCGTCCCGTAGCGGCATCCAGGATCGTCAGCGGCGCATCGAGGCTCGGCGTCACGAAGACCTTGTCCCCGACCGCGACCAGGCGCCGCGTGATCTGGGCGGGTCCGCTCTTGAGCGGCCACAGATGCGTGTTCCAGGCGGGAATCGGCCGTTTCCACAGGATCGTCCCATTGAAGGCATCCCGTGCGACGAGGCTCCAATGGGCGGGCAACTGGATCGAGGCCCGCGAGCCCTCGTCCACGATGTAGAACAGCCGGCCCTGGGCCGAGACCACGGCGCTCATGCTGGCCATGTGGTCGTGGTGCCGGGACCAGCGCGGGCTGCCCAGCCACTGGTACCGGCGCGGCGGACCGACAACGGTGTCCTGCGCCACGGGATTGCCGGTGGCATTATGGAAGAAATGGGTCCACTGGTCGATCTCGGCGGGCCAAGGCTTGACCGTCCTCGTCCACGTATCGCCCTCCTTGAGGCAGGCGACGCCGTTGGGCGCCAGGATGCGAAGGACCTCCGTCCTCGAAATCCCGTCCAACTGCTCGGCGACGACCAGATTGGCGAAGTTATCGATAAAGGGCAGCGCGTCTCCCGTCAACCGGTCGACCGAGACCCGGCCGTACAGGCCGAGCGATTGCAGGTGGGCACGGGCCTTGGCGACGTTCGTCGGACTTCGGTCCAGCCCCTGGACCAGGAACCCCTCGCCCGCGTGCAGCGCGGCCGTCAGGGCGCCGTCGCCGCAGCCGAGATGCACGACAAGTCCTCCGGTAATCCCGGCCGACTGGAGAATCTGCGCCCCCTGCTCCCGGGCAGTGGCGCCGCCGTAAGGCGTTTCGCCTGATGCCCCTGCGGGCGCGCCGCGCGCCGGCTGCCCGGTCGAGACGCCGATACCGAATGCTGCGATGAGAATAGAAATGCCGATTCCGAGACGTGACGATCCTGGACCCATGGCGGTACCTCCTTATCAGTCGCACACGATCAAGATGGCGGTTGTTCCTATTGTAGCCGGATTCCGGCAGGGAACAACCCGTCAGTCCGTGTTTTCCAGGGCAAACGCAAAGCCCCGAATACGGGTGGCAGCGTCAAGGCCGGTAGGCCTTGGCGATGGTCCTGCGCACGGGCAATCCACCATCGCCAAGCTCCGAAGACTCCGCTTGACGATGCCACCCATGCAGCAAACCACTTTGCGTTTGCCCTGCCGCGTTTTCCACGGCGGCTCGTGCGAGGGCCCGGGCGCCCGGGCTGGACCGTCTTCCTCGGCACGGCCGCCGGGAATTTACAGGGCAATTGCATGTGCCCCCACTCCCTTGGTGACGAGCGTTCGGAGTTCCGCCTTTGAGTTTTGACGGACAAGACCGGTAATCGCGCCACACCCGTCGTTACGCCGATGTGCCTCGCGCCAGGCAACGTGTGGTTGTAGGGTGGGGCTTGCCCCACCGGGAAGCCGGACCCAAGGAAAGCGGTGGGGC
>VGYL01001391.1 GCA_016872975.1 Planctomycetota bacterium | reverse complement strand
CTATCACGGCGGTTTCGCCGAGGTCGCCGTGCCGGTCTGCCGCCGGGGGGTCCTGGAGTTCGACGCCAACGTCGCCATCGAGGGCGCCGGCAATGCCGACGGCATCGGCCTGACCCTCGACCTCTACAACATCAGCACCTTCTGGCATGATTACTGCCGCGACTGGCGCCGGTATTTCCCCGAGCCGGTAGCCAAGCGCATGCCTGGGTTCACCGTCGAACCGGTCGGCCACAAGTCCATCGGCAAGGTGGAGAAGGGGCAATGGGCCCACTACAAAGTCTATTTCGACACGGACAAGGACCGGGTCGAATACTACATCGGCAACCTGCCTGATCCCTGCTACGTTGAGGGCGAGGCGCCGGTGCTGGGCCGCAGCGAATACCAGGGCGGATGCCTCCGCATCGGCAGCTTCGGACTGATGAAGGGGCCGGTGGTCTATGCGCTCGACAACTTGGTCCTGCGCGGACTCGATCAAGCCGAGGAGCCAGGGCCAGCGCAACGACGCCTGGCGCTCCTGTTCCAAGGCGTGTCCTTCCCGCAGTACAATCTGAAACCGGCATTGCTCGCGGCCGGCTTGAAAGAGACGGACCTCCGGGTCTACATGCTCGATTTCTGGCGCGCAGCCCCCTATCCGGAGAACATGTTCAAGCTTGACCAGTTGCCAGGGTCAGACTCTCTGGCCGGGGCCAAGGCCATCATCCTCGTGGACATGCCGGCCGGGCCCAACCAGATTCTGCCCGATTTCCTGCTCCGCGATTTCGCCCAACAGGTGCACGACGGCGCGCACCTGGTCGTGCTGGGCGGGCTTTTCACGCTCGGCAAGGGACGGTTCCAGAACACCGTCATGGAGAAAATCCTGCCCGTGACGCTGGACGGCAAATGGGAAGTCAGAGTGCAGAAAGAGCCATTGCCCGTCGTCGCCGCGTCTGCGAAGATGGCGGGGATCGTGGACTGGTCGGCGCGACCGGCGGTGTACGGCCTGCACCAGGTTGAGGTCAAGCCAGAGGCCGAAGTCCTTCTCAAGGCCGGCGACCGCCCGCTCCTGGTCCGGCAGCGCCTGGGCCGCGGCCTGGTGACTGTCTTTCTCGGGACCACCTGCGGCGAAATCCGGTCGGGACCGCCTGCGCTCTGGCAGTGGCAGGAATGGCCAAGACTG
The DNA here is from genome assembly GCA_016872975.1 of Planctomycetota bacterium. Taxonomy (GTDB): domain Bacteria; phylum Planctomycetota; class Phycisphaerae; order Sedimentisphaerales; family Anaerobacaceae; genus PLanc-01. The sequence goes on along the minus strand of VGYL01001391.1, from coordinate 527 downwards.
GCCAGCTTCCTGGCCCTGAGCGACGGGGCCCCGTAGTCAATCGGCCCAGACTTGGCACGGACACGGCCAGGGGCATCGTTGATCTTCAAGTGAATCGTCGAGCACCCCAAACCCGTGGTCAAGCCCTCACCAGCGCTGGACAAATGGTAGTCATACACGCCTCTCGCCCCCGCGTGACCCCGTTGGGCGTTGAACGTTGGATCCTTTGCCTACGGATTGAACGTCGTACTCACGCAACCGGGACGGTTGCGCCACTTTGCGACGAATGGCCACATGAGGTCGGCATAGAAGCGGTGGCCGCTGTCACCGTAGGCGAGCTGCACGCGGTCGGCCGCGCCGGCCGCCTCGTAGATGCGCCTCAGGCCCTCCATGGCTTGAGCCACGTGCTCGGGCTGATGCAGCGGGTCGCGGCGGCCGTGGACGACGAGCAGTGGCCGCGGCGCGATGAGGCCCGCCACGTCGTGGAACTCGCCGAAGCGCAGGATGCCCGGCACGAGGTTGCAGTCGCAGTGGGTGACTTGGCCCCA
>VGYL01001390.1 GCA_016872975.1 Planctomycetota bacterium | reverse complement strand
CATAGAGGAAGAAGGGCTTGTCATGTTTCGACTCGATGATGCGAACCGCCTCATCCGTGATCAGATCGGTCGCATGGCCCTTCTCCTGGAGGTACTGGTCGTTGCGGTGCCAGGAGGGGACACCGGTCTTGTAGTCATGGAGGTACGGATCGATCTGGCCGTGAAAGTAGCCGTAGGACGAATCGAAACCGTACCGGCGCGGCGTCCAGTCGGGCGGCGAGCCCATGTGCCACTTGCCGCTGATACTGGTCGTATACCCGCCCCGACGGAGCGCCTCGGCCAGGGTCACCGTGTCATCCCCGAAGATATTACCGTAGGCGGGCGAGGTCACGCCGTAGCGGCTGGGGTAACGCCCCGTCAGGAACCCCACCCGCGTCGGCGTGCACGTGGGCATGACATAGTGCTGATCGAACCGCACCCCTTCCTTGGCGAGCCCGTCCAGGTTCGGCGTCTCAATCTCGGAGCCGTGGTAGCCCACGTCCGCCCACCCCAGATCGTCGGCGAGAATGAAGACGATATTCGGCCGCGGGGTCCGTGGCGAGTTGCTCGGCCCTCGGTCCCCGGGAACGCCACTGTCCCCAGTGGCTGGAAGGCCAATCAGGAGATTGGCGTTCCCGAGCGACGCCAGCGCGCCCCCCAGCGACAGGCGCAGAACGCTCCGGCGGGAAAACGCTCGGGCGGGATCGGATCTGGTCATGGCACGATGCCTCCTTCCTGACACAAACGCTTGGAATCGTGGAATCACGGAAGAGTGGAATCGTAGGAATCACCCACCCTTCCTCTGTTCCATCCTTCCCTGCCGACGTGCCCCGCCGGACCGGGCCGGGCCGGGGCGAACGCCCAATCGATCCGCATTATGCTCCGCCCCCTCCCCCCTGTCAACCACCCGCCCGCGCACCCGCCGAGCCGGACACCCAACCCAGCCCTCTTTGGCCAGCCCCCCGCTGGCCAAAGCGGGCTGGGTGGAACGATGGAATACTGGAATGACAACGGCTTCCCAGTCGGCCTGCTGGCGGCGTTCGAAGGCGGCCCTCAAATCCCGGTCCGAGCAGGCCTTGATGGGAGCCTCGCCTCTTGCATTGTCCGGGCGGATCGGATATCCTGCGCCAGTCCCCGAGGCCGGCAGTGTCGGCGCGGGCCGTGGAGCCAAATCCCAGTGACGAGCCGTAGAATGCAGGAACTGTCCGTCAAAGTCCCGGGCACAGCCGAGACGAGCTATCGGATCGTCATTGGCTCCGGTCTGCTGGCGTCGGTGTGGTCTGCGGTGGAGGCGAGCTTTCCCAAGTGCAGGAAGTTCGTCATCACGGATGCGAATGTCGTCGCGGCCGGTCTCCTGGACCGGCTCCTGCAAGGGCGGGACGCGCCTGCCTATGTGATCGAGCCGGCGGGCGAGGCGTCGAAGAATATCGACACGGCGGTGGCCATCGTCGAGGCTATGGAAAAGGCGTATCTCGGGCGCGACACGGTCGTGCTGGCCCTGGGCGGCGGGACGGTCGGCGATATCGCGGGCTTTGCGGCGGCGATCTTCAAGCGGGGCGTCCCGGTCGTGCAGATCCCGACCACAACCCTGGCCCAGGCGGATTCCGCCATCGGCGGCAAGACCGGCGTGGATTCCCGTCTCAGCAAGAACGCCTTCGGGGCTTTCTGGCACCCGACCGCGGTCTTTATCGACGTGACTACAGTTGGAAC
>VGYL01001389.1 GCA_016872975.1 Planctomycetota bacterium | reverse complement strand
CGCCGCCCCTTTGTCAGCCCAGGAGGAAAACTATAGGGAGATTACGGTGCAAGCCGTGCCGCGGAAGGCGGCGCCGGGCAGGCCACGCGTGCGGGCCACCGCCAGCAGCGCGCAACCGGCACACCCGGTCGAGAAGGCATTGGATGGCGTTCCCCAAACCATTTGGGTGTCCGGCGGCTACGAACCGGGTGATGCACCAACGCGGGAAAGACCTGAATGGATACGGTTTGAATTCGACGCCCCGTTTACGGCCGGATCCCTCCGCCTCCTTTCCAACGAAGGTTACGGACCGCGGTCCTTCGACCTGCAAGTGTCGGATGGCAGTGCCCCGTTCCGCACCGTCAAATCGTTCGAGCTGGACAGGAAGGGAGCGGAAGCGCTGGACTTTCCCGAGACCACGGCCCGCGTGTTCCGGCTCCTCTTTACATCGTCCTACACGGAGGAAAATATCCATGTGCGCGAGGTGAGCCTGGCCAATATGCCTCCCGTGGTCATTTCCGTGGATCCTCTCCTGGCAATTAAAAGCGGGCGCGACTCGTTTCCGGGCTTTGGCGAAAGAGGGCCGATCCGCCCTCTGGTCGAGGCACCCCTGACCGAGCCGCAAAAGGATTCTGGCCGGTTCGTGGTCGATCCGAAGAAAATTATCGATCTGAGCGATAAAGTCGCACCGGATGGTACCCTCGAATGGGATGTGCCGCCGGGAGACTGGACGATCGTGCGCACCGGCTATGCCTGCAACGGCGACCAAATCATGTGCGCCAGCCCCGGCGCGGCGGGTCCTTGCGTCGACTTTCTCAGCAAAGAGGCCACCGATTTCCACTTCAAACATACCGCGGAGCTCCTGCTGGAAGACGCCGGTCCGCTGGCGGGCAAAACTTTGAAGTATTTCCACGAAGACAGCTGGGAAGCGGGGCTGCCTAACTGGTCCGCCACTTTCCGGGAGGATTTCGAGAAATTTCGCGGTTACGATCCGATCCCTTATCTGCCGGTCCTTGCAGGACACGTTGTGACCAGCGAAGAAGTGTCGGACCGGTTCCTCTATGATTTCCGCAAGACGATCGGCGACTGCTTGGCTGAGAACCACTATGGTCGGCTCGCCGAGTTGGCGCATGCGCGGGGGGTCAAGATCCACTGCGAGGCTGGGGGGCCGTGTTATCCGCGGGTGCCGCCCCTGGATGCGTTGAAGAACCTGGGACGAACCGATATCCCGATGGGAGAGTTCTGGCAGAGCGAGCAGTGGAAGGAGAATGGCCAGCATATTGCCGGCAAGCAAACGGCCGCCGCGGCCCACATCTACGGCAAGACCCTCGCGGCGGCAGAGGCGTTTACGTCGACCCGCTACTATCGCGAGGATTTTCACGACCTGAAGCCCACTGGGGACAAAGCGTTTTGCGAAGGAATCAACCGATTCTTCCTCCATACTTGGACTTCCAGCCGACCGCAGGACGGAGTGCCTGGGTTTGAATATGCCGCAGGCACTCATTTCAACCGGAACGTCACCTGGTGGCCCATGGCTGGAGCGTTCATGTCCTACATCTCTCGTTGCCAATTCCTGCTGCAGCAGGGCCTGTTCGTGGCCGATGTTTGCTACTATTACGGGGACAACACACCCAATCAGGTCGAGGTCAAGCAGGTCGATCCTTCCCTCGGCCCCGGCTACGATTACGATGTTTGCAACGCCGAGGTGCTTT
>VGYL01001388.1 GCA_016872975.1 Planctomycetota bacterium | reverse complement strand
GGTCTTCGTGGAGATCGGCCTGGAGCTGAAGGAAAAGAGCCCCTTCGCCCAAACGTTCACGATCTCGCACGCCAACGGCAGCTACGGTTATCTGCCCACGGTTCGCCATCACGAGCTCGGCGGCTATGAGACCTGGCTGGGCACCAACAACGTGGAGATCCAGGCCGCCCCCAAGATCGTCCAGAGCCTGCTGACGCTCCTGCAACAGTGTCGCTCCGCCTCGCAGGATTGAGGACGCGGGAATCGCTTCGCGTGGGGCGTTTGGAGTTCCGGTGAAGAAAAGGGGACATTCTGTTCTTCCTCCTGATGTGTCCCGGCGTCGGGTGCTCTTCGTAGGGCGAGCGTCCCCGCTCGTCTGAAGACGTCGTGCGGGGACGCACGACCCACGAAGAGGGACTGCAAACGCGGCGAATCGCGTTTGGGGACCCAGAACGTCCTATGGCGTCACTGCGAGCCGCCTACTTGCGGACCAGGTGGCGGTACTTGATCCGATGGGGCGCGTCGGCTTCTTTGCCGAGCCGGCGCTTGCGGTCCGCCTCGTAGTCGGAGTAATTGCCTTCGAACCAGCGGACGGTGCTGTCGCCTTCGAATGCCAGGATGTGCGTCGCGATGCGGTCGAGGAACCACCGGTCGTGACTGATTACCACGGCACAGCCGCCGAACGCCTCCAGGGCCTCTTCCAGGGCCCGCATCGTGTTGACGTCCAGATCGTTGGTCGGCTCGTCCAGCAGCAGGACGTTGGCGCCTTCCTTGAGCAGGCAGGCCAGGTGGACGCGGTTGCGCTCGCCGCCGGAAAGGGCCGTGACCTTCTTCTGCTGGTCCGTCCCCAGGAAGTTGAACCGGGCGACGTAGGCCCGCGAGTTCACGTCGAGCTTGCCCAGCCGGACCGTGTCCAAGCCGCCGGAGATCACTTCCCAGACGCTCTTGCTCGGGTCCAGGGTGTCGCGGTCCTGGTCCACGTACGCCAGCCGGACGGTCTCGCCGATGGCGATCGTGCCGGAATCGGGCCTCTCCTTGCCAACGATCATCTTGAACAGCGTCGTCTTGCCTGCCCCGTTGGGGCCGATGATCCCCACGATCCCGCCCGCGGGCAGGTCGAACGACATATTCTCGAAGAGCAACCGGTCGCCGTAGGCCTTGGCGACGTTCGTGGCCTTGATGACCGACGTGCCCAACCGCGGCCCCGGCGGGATATAGATCTCCAGGTCCTTGTCCTGCTTCTCGTTGTCCTGGCTCAGGAGCGCCTCGTAGGCGTTGATGCGGGCCTTGCCCTTGGCCTGGCGGCCCTTGGGCGACATGTGAATCCACTCCAACTCCCGCTGGAGGGTCTTCTGCCGCTCGGACTGGGCCTTCTCCTGCTGCTGGAGCCGAATCCGTTTCTGTTCGAGCCAGGAGGAGTAGTTGCCTTTCCAGGGGATGCCGACGCCGCGATCGAGCTCCAGGATCCAGCCGGCCGCGTTGTCTAAGAAGTAGCGGTCGTGCGTGACGGCGATCACCGTGCCCGCATACTGCTGGAGATGGCGCTCCAGCCACGCAACCGTCTCGGCGTCCAGGTGGTTCGTCGGCTCGTCCAACAGCAGGATGTCGGGCTTCTGCAGCAGGAGCCGGCACAGGGCCACCCGCCGCTTCTCACCGCCGGAGAGCACGCGGATCGGCGTCTCGCCCGGCGGGCAGCGCAGGGCATCCATCGCCATC
>VGYL01001387.1 GCA_016872975.1 Planctomycetota bacterium | reverse complement strand
GATCACGCCCGCCCTGACGGCCGACGCCGGCTGCGTCCTGCTCGCGCAGAGCACGACCCTCCGGCTCGATCTCACCAACACCGGCAAGGCGGACGTCACGGTTCAGAGCGTCAGCATTTCCGAAAGCAGTCCCGCGTTCACCCTCCTGACGCCGCTCCAGGACCGTGTCTTGGCGCCGGGCGACTCGGTCGCGGTGGAGATCGCCTTTGGCCCGACGCGCGAGGCCGCCTACAAGGGCAAACTCGAGGTCCGCTCCACCGCCAGCAACGCCGCCCGCGTGGAGGTGGCTCTCACCGGCGCGGGTGTCCTGGGCACCGTGGTTCCGCCCGGCCCGGTCAGCGGCACCTGGAAGAAGTCGGACAGCCCGTACATTGTCACCGGGGATCTCATGATCCCCAGGACCAGGACGCTGACGATCGAGCCGGGCGTCACGGTCAAGTTCGCCGGCCGTTTCGGCTTGACCGTCGGCTATCGCGCCACGCTCCGCGCCGTCGGAACGGAGCAGGAGCGGATTGTCTTCACCGCCTCCGACAAGAGCCGGGGCTGGTTCGGGATTCGCTTCATCAATGCCGCGGCCGATGACATGCTGCAGTACTGCACCCTGGAGTACGCCAAAAAGCCCCGCACCGGCGGGGGCGGCATCCCCAACCTGCTCGGCGGGGCCATTCTCTGCTACAGCTCCTGGGAAGACGATCCCGGCTTCCCCCAGATCTGCAATCCCCGGATCGACTCCTGCCGCATCGTCTCCTGCCGCGCGTACAGCGGCGGCGCCATCGCCTGCTACGACGGGGCCGAGCCGACGATCACGAACAATACGATGATCGGCAACGTGGCCGACTACTACGGCGGCGCGATCGCCCTCTACTACTCCGGGGGCACGATTGCCAACAACGTGATGGCCCGCAACGACGCCCTGGTGGGCGGGGGCCTCGCGAACCTGGAGAGCAGTCCCTCGATCACCAACAATACGATCGTCGCCAACCGGCCCAGCGCCCTGCTCCTGGATTCCGCGTACATGGACTTCCTCGGCCGCACGATCGTCGCGCGCGTGGTCAACAACATCATCTGGAAAAACGAGATCCACATGTCCGAGGACGTCAAGCCCGAGGAATTCCGGATTCGTTTCAACACCATCCAGGGCGGCTGGGCCGGCGAAGGCAACCTCGACCAGGACCCCCTCTTTGCCGATCCGGACCGCGACGATTACCACCTGAAGTCCCAGGCGGGCCGCTGGGACCCCCAGACCAAGGCCTGGGTCCTGGACGGCGTGACCAGTCCCTGCCTCGACGCCGGCGACCCCGCTTCGAACTTCAGCAAGGAGCCCGAGCCCAACGGCGGGCGGATCAACATGGGCGCTTACGGCGGCACCGCGCAGGCCAGCAAGACGCCGGAAATTGCCGTGGGCCCCTAGTGCTTCATGACAATCGAACCTCCGGGTAGAGGCGACGGGTGGCAGCGGCAAGCTGTGCTTGCCGCTGCCACCCACCCGGAAAGTCAATGGTCATGAAGTACTACCCTCGATTTCCACGCCAGCCCTTTGGGCCAGTGATCGGCCGTGGCCGTGAGTGTACCTCCCTCTGCCGAGGCAGAGTTCTTCCTCTGCCCCGCATCCACCCTTCAGAGGCCGTACGAAGCCCGACGCTGCTTTTTCGTGGAGAACGTCCCTTCGGGCGAAGTGGCCGCCCGCTTCGGCTATTCGC
>VGYL01001386.1 GCA_016872975.1 Planctomycetota bacterium | reverse complement strand
GCTCAAACTGACGGTCACCGCCGACAAGCCCGCGCGGTTCCCGCTGCTCCTGCGCGTGCCCGCTTGGGCACAGGGCGCCACGCTCCGCGTCGCCGGCGGCGCGGAACAGCCTTTGAAACCCGGCACCTTCCACCGCCTGGAGCGCGAATGGAACGGCGCCGTCGAGGTGGATCTGCGTTTCCCGATGCCGGTAAAGACCTCCCGGCGCTACCATGGGGCCGTCGCGATTGAGCGCGGCCCGCTCGTGTACGCCCTGGCCCTCGGCGAGCAGTGGACGCAGGTGAACGCCGACAAGCCGCACCGGCAACTGCCGCACGGCGATTTCGAGGTCCGCCCTACGACGCCCTGGAACTACGGCCTGCTCCTGAACGAGCAGAATCCCGAAACGAGCCTCACCTTCGAGGAGCGCCCCGTCGGCGCCCGGCCCTTCTCCCCCGAAGGCGCCCCCATGGCCGCGAAGGTCCAAGGCCGTCGACTCCCGAACTGGAAGCTGGCCCACAACTGGGCCGCCGAAGTCCCCCCCGACCCCCAGGAGTCCCGAGAGCCCCTCGAAGACCTGACCCTCCTCCCCTACGGCTGCACGAACCTCCGCGTCACGGAGTTCCCGCGACTCAAAGGATAAGCGACACGGGCCTGTGACGGACTGCCGTTGAGGCATACCCTCCGCCGGGCAGGTCTGTGAACTCCGGTTGCCGGTCCCTCGCGTACGTGAAAGCCTATCGTCAGGGCAGGTCCCAAAGCCCCCTCGCGTGGCTCCCTTTTTCCTCCTTGCATGGAGCAGGGACGCGGTTACAATGAAGATGGGACATTGGATGAAGTAACCTGACGGCCGGCACGAGATCGGGACCGGGACTTCTGAACAATGCAGATCAACGAGTTGATCGACAGGTTGGGCTATCTGGAGAACCCAAATTTCGTCCATGGAGATGATTTGGGTCGGGTGGCTGATTACGCGCACATTTTTCGGCGTGCCCAAAGCCGAATGGAATTGCGTGGTGTCTATGTTCTTCAGCAACCTCACTCTATGGAACCTTACCGCAGCGCGTTGATTCCGGTCGTCTACATCTGTGAAGCCCAGAGCGAGAAACAGGCCAGCGAATTCCGGCGTTTGACATGGAACCAAAATGCTGCTCCGTTCCTCATCATCAGGACGCCAGCCAATATCCGGCTTTTCTCCACCTTCAACTATCCTCATGTTGCCAGCGGGACAGCGGCCGGGAGAAGCCCAAAAGCTATTCTGGATCGGCGCGTTGACTTCCAGGAGACTGCCGCCGTACTGGGCGCATTTACCAGCCGGTCCATTGATGACGGCACGATCTGGCGGGATTACGGTCGGTTCGTCACGCCCAAGGGACGCGTGGACTGGAGTCTCCTCGAAAGTCTCAAAAAGCTTGATGCACTGCTGATTGGCTCCGGCTTGGAATGGCGTACGTCTCATGCTCTAATCGGCAAATACGTGTACCTCTGGTGCCTTCGCCAACGAGACATCCTCTCGGATCGCCGGCTTGATGGGTGGAAGATCAATCACAACGACGTGTTCACCAGGAATGCGACGCTCACTGCGTTCAAGTCTGTCCTGGAGGAACTGGAGAACTGGCTCAACGGCTCGGTCTTTCCTCTGAATTGGGAGCGCGTGTCCGCACCCAAGCAAGAACACCTCCGCAAGGTCGCTGGCGTGTTTGCTGGTGATACTCCCGCCGGACA
>VGYL01001385.1 GCA_016872975.1 Planctomycetota bacterium | reverse complement strand
GGGCCGGGACGCCCGTGCAGGGACGGCCATGCACCCCGGCCTCACCAATCCCTTTTCTCCCCGCGTCCACGGCGGTAAGATGGACCATTCGGGCACACAGACCGTGCTCCAAGACTCTGCGATCTTATCAGAAAGGTGCTGGCGATGGAATCGGCCGGGAACACCAGACGTGATTTCCTCATAGGCATGGGCCTCGGTGCGCTCGCGGGCGGGACGAGAATCGAAGCGGCAGGGGGCTCGCTGCCGGTGATCCAGGAGAAGCCCCGGCAAACGCCTGTCGTGTACGAGTGCGACCTCTGTGTGGTCGGAGGCAGCAGCACCGGGGTCTTTGCGGCGATCCGGGCGGCACGGCTTGGTGCCAAGGTGGCTCTGATCGAAAACAACGGCTTCTTCGGAGGCGTCGCCACCGCGGCCAAGGTCAACATCTGGCATTCCCGCTTTGACACCACCGGAGACAAGGAGATTATCGGCGGCCTGACGGTCGAGCTGATCGAGCGGCTCGTTAAACGCGGTGCCGCAAGGGTTTATGAAAAATCCAATCCCAGCCGTTACGCGGTCTTCAACAGCGCGGAAATGGTGATGGAACTGGACCGCATGGTCGAGGAGCACCGGTCGATCCACCCCTTTCTGCATGCCCTTTTCGTAGATGGTGTCGCGGAAGCCGGGCGCATGAGCCACGCCATCATCGAGGACAAGTCCGGCCGTCGTGCCATCAAGGCCTGGTGCTTCATCGATGCCACCGGCGACGCGGATGTCCTGGCCCGCATCGGCTTGCCCGTCCGCAAGGACCACCTCTTACAGCCGCCGACGATGTGTGCCCTCATCGCGGGTCTCGAAGAGGTGCGCAAAGCCAATCCGGGTTTCGACCTGGCCAAGGCGATTTACGACAGGGAACGATTCGCGGACGCCCTGACCCCGGGTTTCGTCTGGACCGCAGAGTCGGTGGGCTTCCCTGGCGTGACGATGGTGGCCGGCACCCGGGTCTGGGGCGCGGATTGCAGCGATGCGGATCAACTGACCCGGGCCTCCATCGAAGGACGCCGGCAGGTGCGGGCGATTCGTGACGTTCTTCACGATAATTTTCAGGCGGGCGGCAGTGTCTCCGTGGGGGCGCTGCCGGCGCGGATCGGCGTGCGCGAGACCCGGCACGCCGTCTGCCTGCACCGGCTGAGTGAGATGGAGGTGCTGGAAGCCGTCCATTTCGACGATGCCATCGCCAATGGCAGCTACCGCGTGGACGTTCACCATCCTGACAAGGAGGGCCTGACGTTCCGCTATCTGGACGGACGGGAGGTCTACAGCGTCCCGGGCCGCAAGCAGGTGGAAGGCCGGTGGCGCGAGAGGCGGGATATGAGTCCGACATTCTACCAGGTGCCGTACCGCAGTATCGTTCCCAAAGGCAGTGCAAACGTCCTATGCGCCGGCCGCATGGTCGATGCCGACCGCGGTGCCTTCGGCGCGGTCCGCGTGATGGTCAACTGTAACCAGATGGGCGAAGCGGCAGCGGTGGCCTGCTATCTCGCTCTGGAGACCGGCTCCGGCGTGGCGGAGATCGATACCCAGAGGCTCCGGCGGATGCTGGCTGCCGGCGGCTCGGTCGTGATCTGACGCCGGACCATGCTCCGGAGACCCCGTCCGGGGCCCCGCGGGGGCGATAATCCTGAAGTCTGCGCCTTGCCAAGGGGCGGTCCCGGCAGTACAATG
>VGYL01001384.1 GCA_016872975.1 Planctomycetota bacterium | reverse complement strand
CCGCCGGCAGCGGCATCGCCTACAACGTGGGGCGTTTCGCCACCGGCGTGGGAGTCCTGGCCGCCGGCGTCCTGTTCACGGCCTTCGGAGGTTCGTATCCGGCCGTCGGCGCGACCTGTGGACTCATCTACGCCCTCGGCCTGATCGCCATCTGCTGGGCGCCCGACACGACCGGCAGACAACTGGAGGACTGACCACACGAAGTCCGCGACCTGGGGCCGCATGATCTGCCACCAGACCGGCAACCTCCCGCCGCCAGCCGGGGACCTGCGTAGTAGAACTAACCGCATCGTGGCAACTCGCACATTTGAGATCCAAGAGCAACACAGCAAATGAAACCGACGCTTGACGCAAGGAGACGATCATGATCTCGAAACTCAACCTGTCGGCTCTCTTCATCACGACGGCTGCGGCCGTTGCGGCAGTCGGCGCGGAGCCCGCCGTCCGGCGCGATCCGTTCCCTTCCACCATCCCCGAGGCCTTTGGCTTCAATACGCACTATTGGGACTTCGCCAAAGACGGGAAATGGAACATGGAGAAGTGGGAGGTCTGGTGGGGCAAGCTCGACCCGCTGGCGGGGATGGCGAAATCGGGTTTCACGATTCACCGCTCGACCGTCGCCTGGAATGAGAACGAGCCATCGCCGGGGACCTACGACTGGAACCTGCAGGACGCCCTGATGCGGGAGAACCAGCGGTGCGGCCTGCGGCCGTTGCTGTTTCTCGCCTACGGCCACCCGAAATACGACGCCAGCAGCGGGCCCTCCCAGACCTGCAAGGTCTACTCGGTGCTGACCCAGGAGGGGCGCGATGGCTTTGCCGCCTGGGCGCGGCAGGTGGCGCGCCGCTACAAGGGGAAGCAGGTCATCTACGAGCTGTGGAACGAGCCGAACATCATCCTCTTCTGGCCCAAGCCCGACCCCGACGCCTACATGGCGCTGGTCGAAGCGGCGTCCCCGGCCATCCGCGCCGAGGATCCGACGGCGATCATCTGCGGCGGCGCGATGTCGCCCAAGGACATGGGCGACCAACTCGACCTGCCGTTCATCACCCGCTGCGTGGAGAAGGGGCTTCTCAGACACGTGGACGCTATCTCCTGGCATCCCTACAACCTCGACCGGCCGGAACGGCAGCGCGAGCAGATCGCGGCCCTGCGCAACTTGGTCGACCGGCACGCGCCCGCCGGCCGGCACATCGAGCTGCTCGTCAGCGAGGTCGGTCACCACATTCCGGACAGCCCCGAGGGCTACCTGAAGCAGGGCGGCCATTTCTTCCCGCGCCTGCTGCTCAGCAACCTGAGCCTGGGCGTCCCCACCGTGTACTACCAAGTGACGCCCGGATGCGACATCCACAACCTGATCGAGCGGCCGCGCGGTAGTCTTGAGTGCCCCGGCACATGGCTCTACCCGAAGAAGCAGGCCTGGGGCTGCAAACCCGGAGTGGCGGCGGTGCGGGTGATGAGCGAGGCCCTGCGCGGCTTCTCGTTCTCCAAACGTCTGGATATCGGCGATCCGAAGGACGACTTCGTGTTCGAACTGCAGAACGGCAAGCGGCAGGCGCTGGCCTTGTGGACGGCCGCCGACAAGGAGCGGGAGATCGTCTTGCCCCTCCCGGCCGGAGCGGGCACGCTGGTCTCGTACGAAGGCGTTGTCCCGCCGCCGGATACGCAGGACTATACGGAGGAGCAACGCCGCAAGATGGGCGAATTC
>VGYL01001383.1 GCA_016872975.1 Planctomycetota bacterium | reverse complement strand
AGCCGCCCGGGATTGGGGACGGATGCTGCGCACCGGTCTTGGCGGCGCCGGGTGGCATCGCCAAGGCCTCGGGCCTTGACGATGGTCCTGCGGACGCAGAAGAAGATCAAGGAGCAGCTCTTCCAAGCGAGCGGCCCGAAGACAGATTCTGCCGGGATTACCGGCTGAGCTCGTTCACCAGCTCGGCGAAAAGGCGGCCCCGCTGCTGGTAGTTCTCGAACATGTCGTAGCTCGCGCAAGCGGGGCTCAGCAGAACGACATCGCCGGGCGCGGCGAGTTGGCGGGCCAGCGCGACCGCTTCCGCCAGCGAGCCGGCCATCCGCACGTCGGGCGAGAAAAGGGGACATTCTGCTTTTTCACCCGCGGGCTGCCCGCTGGAACCGTCGCGGGCGGGAAAAGGAGAATGTCCCCTTTTCTCGCAGGCGACCCGGATGGCGTCGGCGATCTGCCCGGCGGTCTGGCCGATGAGAATCGCGGCCTTGGCTTCGGCGGCGATCCGGCGGCCGAGCTCGTCAAAGGGCGTGTGCTTGTCGTACCCGCCGGCGATGAGGATTTTGGGACATTCGAAGGCGGACAGGGCCACCATCGTGCCCTCCGGCGTCGTGGCCTTGGAGTCGTTGTACCAGCGGACACCGCCGATCTCGCCGACCAGCTCCAGACGGTGCGGCAGGGCCTTGAAATCCGGCAGGCAGGCCCGGATGGAGGCATCGGAGACGCCGAAGCATCGGGCGATGGCCCTGGCGGCCGCCAGGTTCGAGAGGTTGGCCCGACCGGGCAAAGCGTAGACCGCACGCAACTCCTGGCTCACGTCATCGGCAGAGAACGTCAGGCATTCGCGGCCCGGCTGGCCGCGATATTTCTGATACCAGGAGCGTCCGACGTCGTCCTCGGCGTTGAAGATGGATATGGCGGGCGTCCGGGTATCCAGCGGCTGGAATTGGAACAGGCCCTCCTTGGCGGCACAGTACGCTTCGAACACGCCGTAGCGGTCCAGATGGTTCGGGGTCAGGTTCGTCAGCAGCGCCACCTGCGGGGCCTTCTGAATCGCCATCAATTGTTCGATCTGGAAGCTGGAGATCTCCAGAACCACCAGGTCGCGGGGGCCGATCCGGTCCAGCAGGGTTAAGAGGGGCCGATCCCCGATGTTGCCACTGAGCCAGACCTTTTCGTAGGGTGCGTACCACGCACCATCTTCCCCTGCATCCGATGATGGGGTGGCAGCGGCAAGCGGAGTCTTCGGAGCTTGCCGATGGGCTCGCTCCTCCGCCATCGGCAAGGCCTGCGCAAAGCCTACGGCCTTGTCGCTGCCACCCACCATTCCGGGAGGGACGCAGCCTACATCCCTGGCACGCTCCAGGATATGCGCCGTCAGGGTTGTGGTCGTGCTCTTGCCGTTGGCGCCGGTGATACCGATAATCGGCGCCGGGCAGGCCTGAAAGAACAGCCCCATCTGTGACGTGATGGTCCGGCCGTGACGGTGGGCGATCTCCACATACTCGTTGTCCGGCGGGACCGCCGGGTTGACGATGACCACGTCGGCCGCCGCAAAATCCTCGGCTTCATGGCGGCCCAGGTGGAACTCGACGTCCGGCAGGCCCGACACCTGGTCCAGGGAGTCCCGCAACTGCTCCGGCGTCGCCTTGTCCGTCACGAGCACGCACCCCCCGGCCCGGACTGCGTATTGGACGACGTCCACCCCCCCACCCAAAC
>VGYL01001382.1 GCA_016872975.1 Planctomycetota bacterium | reverse complement strand
GCGCGGCCCCATCGTGTTCTGCCTCGAAGGGCCGGACAATGACGGCAAGGTCGCCAACCTGGTGATCCCGGACGACGCCCGGATCGAGGCCCGGCACCGGCCGGACCTGCTGAACGGTGTCATGATCCTGACGGGAAGCGCCCAGATAGCCAAGCGGACGCTGGAGGGCGGCATCGTGGCCGCCGGGACGAGGCCGTTCACCGCCATTCCGTACTACGCCTGGGCCCATCGGGGTCGCTCCCCCATGACGGTCTGGCCGGCCCGGGAGCTGTCTGGGGCCCGGCCGGAGCCGGCGGACACCCTGACCTACAAGAGCAAGACCACCGCCTCCTTCGTCCACGTCTCGCTGGCGGCGATCAAGGACCAGAACCTGCCGGCCAATTCCGGGGATGCGTCGGCCCTGCACCTGGACTTCTGGCCCCACAAGGGCACCACGGAATGGGTCCAATTCGAATGGCCCGAGAGGCACGGCCTATCGAGCGTCCAAGTCTACTGGTTCGACGACACCGGCCGGGGCGAGTGCCGTCTGCCCAAATCCTGGCAGGTCCTCTACCGCACGGCCGACGGCAAATTCGAGCCGGCCAAGAGCACCACGGCCTACGGAGTCGAGAAGGACACCTTCAACCGCGTCCGCTTCGAGCCGGTCACCACGGACGCCCTCAAGATCGAAATCACGCTCCAAGACCGCTGGTCCGCCGGCATCCAGGAGGTCATCCTTGAATAGACGGTAGAAGAGGTGTTCACCGCAGAAGACGCAGGGGTTCGCAGGGAAAGACTGAAGAGATTCGTGCCGACCCTCGGTGAGGCAGAGCGCTTCTCTTCTTCTTACCTTGGCGTACGCGGTGGGTAGGGGATGATGATGAAACGGGCGGCTCGTGCGTCTGTCTTTGAGAAGCTGCGGATCGCGTGGGGTCCGGGCAGCGGTATTGTGGGCAATTGTCTGGGAGGTGCCATTCCTATGAAGCGCTCGATCATCCACCTGACTTTGGCTGTCGTGCTGGTCCTTTCCTCGTGTGTTCATGCGGGCAAACAGGGGACCAAGGCCCCCGAGTCGCCGCGCATGATCCGCGTGGCGATCGCGCCATCGGCACTGAACGCGCAAAAAAGCTACACACTTCTGCCGAAGGCGGAGGAACTCACCGAACAGGATGGGGCCGTGCTCTATAACCAGGCGGTCCAGGCCCTGCCTGCGCAGATGAACACCAAGCAACTGAGCGAATGGCGGAGCATGCCTTTGAGCCAGTTGCCCCAGGCGCAGGTCCAGGCTCTGTTGCAGCAGGCGCAGGCCAGCCTCGATCTGGTCGGCCGGGGCACCAAGTGCAGGAGCTGCCAATGGCCGCCCTTTGTGCCGGGCACCATGCCGGCCAATCTTCCGGAGTACCGTCAGCTTGCGTTCCTGTTGTGCGTCAAGGCCCGGCTGGAGGTCGCCCAAGGCGAATATGACAAGGCAATCGACACCATCCGCACCGGGCTGGCCATGTCGAAGCATCTGGGCGAAGCCCCGACGATCATCCAGGGTATCACGGGCATTGCCACGGCGGCCCTGATGCTGCGGCCGCTGGAGGACCTGGCCCAGGTCAAGGGCAGCCCGAACCTGTGTTCGGCGTTGCAGGCACTGCCGCGTCCCCTGGTGAATATCGAAGTGCCGATCGCCGCCGAGGTCAAGAACCTGGACACGAGTTCGCAGTACAACGCGCTGACGCGCAGTGTGA
>VGYL01001381.1 GCA_016872975.1 Planctomycetota bacterium | reverse complement strand
AGAAGGCCTGATTGATCGTCGCGCTGAACTTCCCCGGCTTGAATCCGGAGAGTACGCCGCTGTATCCGGGCCACCCCACGCTGTAGAAGTCGCCCGCCGGGACGTTGACGTGATGGATGACCAAGGTGTGCCGGCCCAGCCCGCGCAGGGGCCAGTCCAGCGAGCGCACGTGTACCATGCCGAGTCTGGCACCGCACACAGCCCCAGAGGTGCAGGCGTGCAGCCAGGGACGGAACCGGTCGCTGATGCGTCCCAGCAGGGTCTGGCCGTACGCCCCCAGAGAGTGAAGCTCGTAGAGGAAGTTGGTCGCCATGGCCTGGCCGGTCGAGATCCCCAGCACGCGGGTCGCGCCCGTGATCTCGTCGCGGTAGGGATTGCGCCATTTCGTGGCCAGACGAAGGACCGCGACACCGGATGCCGCCAGCGGGCTGGCAGAGGTCAGTTCCTTGAAGGCCCGGCCAGCCAGAAGGCGGCCGGCATCGCGGAGTCGTTGAGGTAGGGCGTCCCATCGGGATGCCGGGGGAAGGTCATGGTCGAAGGTATAGGTTGGGATGGTCTTCACTTGAATCCTCGTGGTTGGGTCTTGTGTCACCGTCCGATCAGTCGGCGAAGTGCCGAGCCGATCTTGCCGCCGAGCGCTTGGGCGCAGAACCGTGTGGCGCGAAGATACTCCCGGGCGAAGTCGGCCTCGGCCATCGGCCGCTCGCCGACGTTCTTGCGGCGGGTGATCAGGATCTCCCCGGTCCGGCGGTCCTGGTACTCCGTGTCGCTGAGGTGGTAGGTGTGCCGGCAGACCTCGTTCTCATCCTCGTACTCGCAGGAATCCACGATCCACACGCCGTCCGGATCGATACCCGAGACAACAACCCAGTGCGCCACGCCGTCGACCAGGGCGAGGGCCGGGTGCCCGTGCAGGAGGTTCAGGCGCAGGCTGGGGCGGAAGGCGGCGTAGTCGGAGGGTGCGATGCGGGTCTGGAAGCCGTGCCGGCACAGCACGGCGAAGATGTCGTGGGGCAGCGTGCCCTTCATGCCGGCGAAGCGCGCCGCGATTTGCTTGCGAAGGCCGTCGGGCAGACCGTAGGGCGTGACGTGGTCGGTGCCGAGCAGGGCGCGCAGGCGCAGGGCCCTCGGGCTGAGCCCGTAGTACTTGTACACGGCGCTGAGGGCGAAGTAGCCGCAGCCGCAGTCGTCGGACTGGG
The DNA here is from genome assembly GCA_016872975.1 of Planctomycetota bacterium. Taxonomy (GTDB): domain Bacteria; phylum Planctomycetota; class Phycisphaerae; order Sedimentisphaerales; family Anaerobacaceae; genus PLanc-01. The sequence goes on along the minus strand of VGYL01001381.1, from coordinate 515 downwards.
GCACGGCTCTGATGGGCAGCTTCAAGGCCGTGGTTCGCATGGCGGTTGTTCTTTCAACAGGCCTATGCCCGCTCCTCTTTGAGCTCGCAGCCTCGCAGCACCGTTCGAAACAAAGGGGGTGCGCGCTGACATGGCTCGCAGAGAGCCCGGTTGCACCCTCTGCCGCCCCGTTCGTCGCAATGGAGTCATGATGGCGGCCAGTCTGCCAACCGGAGTGATGAGCCACAAGGAATGGGACGTCCGGCGACGTCGCCGGCTCCTGCCGCCCCGCTCCTATGCCCCGTTCGGGTGGCCGGCCCGGCAGGGGCGGCGCGCCAGCGTCCGAAGCCCGACTCTGGGTAGTGGGTGGGTCCCAGCCTGAACATGGTGGAACAGCCGTGCTCAAGGTGCCTCAACCCCCAGAAAACTCCGGGGCTCTTCCACGATCGCCGAACTGGAGGAAGTGAAATGAACCTCGTGTCTCAACCCCCAGAAAACTCCGGGGCTCTTCCACCCCCGAAGACCGAGGTCCGGGG
>VGYL01001380.1 GCA_016872975.1 Planctomycetota bacterium | reverse complement strand
AATGCATCCCTGTTGTCCTAATTTTCGGCATGGAGGCCGACTTTTCTTTTTCCGCAAACTACCCCTCAAAAAGGGCGAAACTTGAACTAAGAGCAGGGTCGTTTCGTGCTCTTCGCCCAGGACCCGACGGCTGATCTCATAGCCCCTGTCAGCGAGCGACCGGGCCTCCGCGTACCGCTGGAGCGTCACGTATCCCGTCGCCAGACTGTTCGTCGCGCGCAGCATGATCGGATCTTCCTCCTCCAGCACACGGCGACCCACCTCGAGTACCCGGGCGGCCAGGGCCATCCCCTCTTCGAAGCGGGCCTCACACATGTACTGCCAACCCAGATCGGACATGGACTCCAGCGTGTCTGGATCCTCTTCGCCGAGTACGCGCTTGCGCACCTCGAACGCCCGGAGGAGAAGAGATTCTGCCTTGCTGTACCGCCCCCAGGTGGTGAAGAGCAGGCCAAGCTGGTTGAGGGAGGCCAGCGTGGCCGGATGCTCTTCTCCAAGTTGTGCGCGCCGGATTACCAGAGCTCGCTCCAGGTGCGGTCCGGCGGCCGCGTAGTCCCCCATCTTCTGGTACGTCAGTCCCAACGTCTCGCGCACCCGCGCCTCCGCGAGCGGACTCCGCGCGAACTTCCCTTCCAGGTCGCGGGACGCACTTTCCAGAAGGTAACGCGCGGTCACTTCCCGGTTTCTGGCCTTCTCCGGGTACACTGAGGCCAGCAAGTCCTTTGTGAGGAAGTCGGTCACGGCCTGCGCTTCCGCGCGGGCCACGGCTTCTCCGGCCCGGGCCCGCTCCGCGCGCAGATACGAGGCCGTACTGACGCCCAGTGCGGCCAGGACGGTGGCCGTCACGAAAGCCGCTACGCTCACCAGCACCCGATGCCGTTGCAGGAATTTCTTGGTGCGATACCACGTTGTCGGCGGGCCTGCCAACACAGGCTCCTGGTCCAGGTACCGCTTGACATCGGCCAGAAACGCGCTGCTGCAGTCGTACCGCCGGACGCGGTCCTTCTCCAGGGACTTCATCACGATCCAATCCAGGTCACCCCGAATGGCCTTGCGCAGCAGATCGGGCGTCGCACTGCGGCATTTGGCGATGTCAGTCAACGTATCGCCGAGCGTGCTGAGCTTGGTGGAAGGTTTGACCGGCTCCTGCTCGCGGATAACCCGCTGCATTTCGACATAGCCGGCTTTCCGGAGTTCCTCCTCACTGAAGGGCGTGGTTCCGGTGAGCAGTTCGTAGAGCAGAACGCCCAAGGAGTAAATGTCCGAGCGGGTATCGATGTCCAGATCGCTCAATTCCGCCTGCTCGGGGCTCATGTAGGCGGGGGTGCCGATCAGGTGGGCGTAGCGGGTAAAGAGCGTCTTCTCCGTCAGTTTCTGGTTGGTCGCCTTGGCGATGCCGAAGTCGATCACCTTGGGAAGGGCTTCACCGTCATGGTTCGTAACCATGACATTGGAAGGCTTGATATCCCGGTGGATGATACCCTTGGTATGGGCATGCTGCACGGCTTGGCAGACTTGCAGGAACAGGTGCAGCCGGTCTTTGGTGCATAAGTTGTTTTTATCACAATAGTCGGTGATGGAGACGCCCTGGACCAGTTCCATGACGAAGTAGGGCCTTCCGGTCTCGGTGGAACCCGCATCGAAGACCTTGGCGATACTGGGGTGGTCCATCAGGGCCAGGGCCTGCCTTTCCGCTTCGAAGCGGGCGATGACG
>VGYL01001379.1 GCA_016872975.1 Planctomycetota bacterium | reverse complement strand
GGAATCAACACGGCGATCGTCAGCCCCTCGGGCGCCTACGCCGGCGTCGGATTCGCCGTGCCGATCGACGTGGTCAACCGGATCGTCCCGCAGCTCATTCGCGGCGAAAAGGTCAAGAAGCCCGCCCTGGGCGTGGCCCTGGCGGATGACTATCTGGTGCGCCGCCTGGGCCTGGAGGGCATGCTGATCCTCGACGTGGCACCGGGCAGTGCGGCGGAAAAGGCGGGCCTGCGCCCGACCCGGCAGGACCCGTCCGGGCGCCGGATTCTCGGTGATCTGATCGTTGCCGCCGCCGGCAAGCCCGTGCGCAACGCCAACGACCTCTTCCGCGTCCTCGACTCCCACGAGATCGGCGACACCCTGACACTGACGATCGTCCGCGAGGAACGCAAGATGGACGTGAAAATCACGCTCCAAGTCCGCCCCTAAGCCGGCGCCAGTGACTCGTCGCTCGTGACCCGTGCCCCGGGGCTCGTCGGGTCACGAGTCGCCGGTCACGGACCACGGGGCACGGGCCACGACTCACCGGTCACGCGCGACGCCGCGTTCCAGCGCAGATTTCCCAGCGGCGGCATTTGGAACCGGCGGGGGCCAGCTTATACTTTATGTGGATTAGTCCCCTAGAAGTATTCACGATCTTGTCGTAGAAGTGTCCACCACAACTCGATCCCACTCTTTCTTCTCGGAAGACTCGGAACTCTGCCGCTGCTGCCGTTGCAGTTTTCTCAAGTGTTTGTGGTCTTGATGTTTACGTGCGTAGTGCGTTCGTAGGTATTGACTGACGGGAGTGATACTATGAGTCGTAGGAGTGTCGCAGCCAGAAGGAGGACAGGACGCGCGGGGATGGGTTGCGTGCTCGCCCTATTCGTCCTGGTGGGGGCAAGCGTCTGCCCGGCCCAGATTCAGAATCCCAGTTTCGAGATGACCTATGATGGTCTGCCTTGGCCCCGGCCCCTGCCAACGGGTTGGGGAGAAATGCGAACGGATCATCCGTCGTTCAACTCGTTATGCACCGATCTGTGGAGTACGGACGGCGAGCTGTCGGCGGGGCTGCATAGCCGGATCAACTTCACCGTAAGCCGCGGCAACTACCAGAGCTTCGGCCAATGGGTCGATCTGACGGACATCGGGAGCATTGTGTTCGACGTGCGACTGGCGGCGTACCCGGCCGGCGAGTTCGCCAACTTCGAAGCCTCGCTGGTTGTCAGCATACCCTACCTGGGTGTGCCCCCCGTGGCGCTCTGGCAGCAAGCCGTCGGGGGAGTCTACCTGAACCAGCAGGTGGATGTGTCGCATCTGTCCGGCTGGTATTTCCTCGAAATCCGCAACACGGCTCAGGTCGCCGGGAAGTTCCCGCTTGCCTATTGGACCCAGTGGGACAACTTCCGCTTCGCGGAGGGCACTGCAACCGTGATCCCGGCGCTGGTTCATCTGGAGCCCGGCACGCTGAATCTCAACAGTGGGGGCAAGTGGATCACGTGCTACATCAACCTGGGTGAAGGTGACGAGGTAGGCCTGATCGACGGATCGACCGTGATGCTCGAAGAGATTCCGGCCCACATAGGCGGGTACGGCTGGGCCACGCCTTTGGCGAGCGAGGGGAACATCGTCGACATCGGCGGGGACGGCTCCTTCGAGCGCATGGTCAAGTTCGATCGTGCCGCCGTGGCGGCCATTGTCGAGCCCCCGGAAGCGACCCTGTTGATTACCGGCGC
>VGYL01001378.1 GCA_016872975.1 Planctomycetota bacterium | reverse complement strand
CAGGACCGCGTGATCCGCGCACATGAGGCAGACCTTCGGGTCTTTCCAGGCGTCGAAGACCTCGCGCGCCGTGCGGTTCTTCGGTCGCCCGCCCGGATCGAAAAGACGCGCGGCCAGTTCCTCGAAGATCGCCTTGGCCTTGTTGAGGTCCGTATCCACCCCCTGTGTCAACTCCCGCGCCCATTGCCGCATCGCCTCGGTGCAGGAGAACGGGTTTGCCGTCCAACGCCGTTCGTCGTCCGTCAGCTTCTGCTGGAGGAGCCCGTTGAGCTCCTCTTCCGTGTAGCGCCGGGGTGGGGCCGCCTGGATGAAGGTGGGGGTCAGGGTACTCCTGATCTGCTGAATCCGGTTCTCGATCAGTCGGATCATGTTGGGATTGGCGCCCAGCTCTCGGGCCAGGGGGAGCGTCCGTTCATAGTACTCAAGGGCTTCCGACCGCCGGCCCAGCATCCCATAGGCGACCGCAATACTGGACAACGCGTTGGCACCATGGACGCCCGCGGGCAGATAGCGACGCGCCTCCGCCAATTCCCGCACGGCGTCATTGGGCCGCTTCTGGAGGACATAGGCGTTGGCCAGGGCGGCATGGGCTGCCGCCGCGGTTCGGTCCAGTGTCACGGCCTTCTCCAGCAGAGCGGTGGCCTCCTCGCCTTTGCGCTGTGCCAGGCAGATGCGGGCCAGATCCACCAGGTAATCGGCATCCTGGGGATCCAGTTGACTCGCGCGGCGAAGCTCTGCCTCCGCCTGTCCCAACTGGTTCCGGATCATGTGAACCCATCCGAGGACATAATGGGCCCGAGCGGAATCGGATTTGAGATCGAGGGCTCTTCGGGCCGTCTCTTCCGCCCCATCGAGTTGTCCCTGGGTGGCGAGAGCCCCGGCCAGAGAGCAGTAGGCGAGCGCGCCGTTCGGGTCCACGCCGAGGGCCCGGCGCAGAAGAGCCTCCACCTCGGCGGCCGGTTTTCCCTGTTCGTCCGCCCTGCCCCCCTGGAGATACCAATCGAGTGCCTCCGTGGAGCGGGTCCAGCGCTGCGCCATCTTCTCCCGTTCCTCGGCCGTGGGGATGACGCTCAACTCGGTGAGAACCTGCTCGGTGAGCCGATCACGGATCTCGAACCAGTCGCTCGCTTCCGCGGCCAGTTCCGCCGAGACCGCTCCGGTGGCCACGTTCAGCACCCGCACCGCGACGCGCCATCGATCCGCCTTCTTCGTATAGTAGCCCCACAGGACACGCTGGGCCTCGATCGACTCGCCCATCCGGCGGGCGGTATTCGGATCGATGGGATCGCCGGCCCGCAGGCCGACCTGGCCCAGCGCGTAGCGCGTCGCTCCCTCGGACAGGACACGCACCGCCTGGACCTCCCTGAGGGACCCCCTCAACAACGCCGCGCCATGGCTCCAATGCGCCAGGTCCGGATCGCCGGTCCGATTTTCGAATCCCGGCACCGCGAGCGTGAAGCGTGGGACCGGGCCGGCGGTCTCTTCTTGGGCGGGCAGCGACGAAAGGAGGACCGCCACGAGCAGCAGCACCGGCGGCGCCGGCGCCGGGCCGCGGTTGATCCTGGTCCTTGGGTCGTTGGAGAATCGTGAGTCTTTCTGCGCCGTAGCCATAGCTGGCTCCTTTCCGCATTCTATCCGCTGCACATGTGCCGCTATGATACCGCGTCCCCCCATGGATCGGCAAGTGTCAAGCGCCGGCGCGGCAGGGCGAACCCA
>VGYL01001377.1 GCA_016872975.1 Planctomycetota bacterium | reverse complement strand
AGGGTGGCATCGTCAAGGCCGGTAGGCCTTGGCGATGGTCCGGCGCACGGGAAATCCGCCATCGCCAAGCTCCGAAGAGGGTTCCCAATCGCGATGAATCGCGATTGGGAGCCCAGACTCCGCTTGACGATGCCACCCACAGAATGCTGGCTTCTCATACACCCTCGAAGGGCTCGGCAGGAGTGAGATGGGTGGCAGGGGCTCCCCAACGCGGAATTCTGCGTTGGGGACCCCGACCTCAAGTCTTCCGGACTTGGGGAGGGCGAGCCTCGCGTTTGTAGTGTGCTCGTAAGAGCATAAGAGCAGTTTGAAGTGTGACGTTTTAAGTGTAAAGTGTTATGTGGAAAATACTTCCGACTTAAAACCTCAAACTTGAAACTTCAAACTTCTCAAGATAGCGTCTGACGACGCCACTACCAACCAGGCCTTCCGGCCTCCTGCCACCCGGGAGTTTCTTCTTGGCCTTTGAGCGGATCGTTGTCTACATTGCTGTTGCACTTGCCGCGTTCTCAGGTCTGAGCGCCGGGGCCGACGTCGGGCATGGTTTCGCCTTGCTCGGCCAGCCACTGGGCCAGTTGCCGGCGCAGCTTGAGCAGGATCGGGCGCAAGTCAGGATCGGCGGCGCGATTGTCGAACTCATAGGGATCGGCGGCCGTGTCGTAGAGCTCTTCCTGCGGATGGTGCTCATTGAGGCGGACGATCTTCGCGGCCTGCGGGTCGGTCTTGGCCTTCTCGACCCAGGTGTCCCAGACCGCTTTGTGGCTTTCCGGGATGTTGGGGACCTTGGTCCAGTGGGTGGTCCAGGTGTTCTCGGGGTTGAGGTTCAGGATGTACTTGTAGCGGGTGTCCCGGACGCAGCGCTGGGGAAAGATGTTCATGTCGCCGTCGCGGGTGTGGCTGGCGTAGATGGCGTCGCGGAAGGACCCTTGCTTGCCCGCGAGCACGGCCCGAAAGCTTCTGCCGTCGAGGCCCTGGGGCGGCGCGCCGCCGGCGAGGTCGAGGAAGGTCGGCAGGATATCGACGAACGAGATCAGGGCGTCGCAGGTCGTCGCGGGCTTCGTCACGCCGGGCCAGACGGCGAGAAAGGGCACGCGCAGGCCTGCGTCGTACAGCGTCCATTTCGAGTGCGGCCACTCGGAGCCCTGGTCGCTCGTGTAGATAAAGAGCGTGTTGTCCTCGAAGCCGTGGCTCTTGAGCATCGCGCGGACGGCGCCGATCCGCTGGTCCATCGTCGCGATGTCCTGGTAGTAGTTGGCCAGCGCCCGGCGGGTCAGGTCCGTAGCGACGAGAAAGCCGGGCAGCTTCAGCCTGGCGGGGTCGAAGGTCTTGTTTCGCTCCCACACCACGTGGGGGCTGCTGTCGGCCACGATCAGGCATAGCGGGGTGTCCGCTTGCGTCCGCGCGTGTTCCGCGAGGAGCGTGTCGATCGCCTTGGTGTCCAGGCCCTCCATGCGATAGGTCCGGAGATTCGCGGGGTTCCGCGGCAGGGCCGCCGGGATGTGCTCGAAGTTGAAGACCTCCTTGGGGATCGTGTGGGCCTTGTGGGCGAGCACGACGCGGTAGCCCAGCCGTCGCAGGTAGGTCGGCAACGCGGTGATATCCGGGCGGCAGGTGGTGTGATTGCCCATGCAGCCGTTGCGGGCGGGATACAGGCCCGTGTACAACGCGGACCGCGACGGGGCACAGGTCGGCGACGCCGCGAACATGCCGGTGAAA
>VGYL01001376.1 GCA_016872975.1 Planctomycetota bacterium | reverse complement strand
TCTCCCGGCAGAACCGGACTTGTCCCCTCACGAGGGACATCAAGGCTTGGGTGACCATCTCCGGCGCGGTCTGAATCTCGCACAAGATGTTCTCGAACCCCATGAGATTGGTCGCCAAAGAGAACGACCCGCTCAGGGGCACGCGGACATCGGCATCGGGACACGCCACGGCCACGCGCCGGGCGGCCTCGATCGCCATCGGAACCCGCCCGGCCGACTCCGGGTCGAACGGCTCCAGATCGATCAACTGCCGGGCGGTCGAGAACGGATGCTCATGGATCGCGGGAATGCCGTTGCCGGAGGCCTGGCTGACGACCGCGCCATAGGCCTCGGCCTCCAGGTTGTAGATGTCGATGCCGACGACGATAGGCCGATGCTGATAGAGGCGGTAGGCCTCGACGTGGCCCCGGGCCAGCAGATCGACATTCCGCGAGACGTCCCCGGGACTGTGCCCGATGACGCGGGCCGCATGCTCGTATACTGAGGGTGCGAACTGCATGCACGCCACTATACCCCGCCGCCAACGTGGTGTAAACGTGGAAAAACCTGACCTGACGGCTTGCACCTGACGGCGACCCGTCGTGTTTGACCGGTATCCAAGACCTGCGTGGCATGGGCATCCTTCCCATGACCCACAGAGCCCTCGCCCGTCGGGGCCGGGTTATTCCTGCCTTCGCAGCAGTGACGACCCTGACTTCACGGGCGGGACGCCCGTGGTACTCATGGGCGGGACGCCCATGCTACTGACGGGTTGCGTTGGTCGGGCGATGCGGTACAATGCCGCTTTCTTCGGAATGGGTATTGGTCAGGAGTAGAGCATGGCAACGCAGATGGCGTCGGATCTCACGCCGCGAAAGGTCGCGCGCGTGCAGACGAAGTATCGTCGGATCGTCACGGATATCCCGGCTCCCCAGTCGGTCCCGGCTCTCGAACGGCTGCGGCAGTTCGAGCCGCGGTCGATGAGCGGCCAGCCGCCCATCGTGTGGGATCGGGCCGAGGGCATTCAGGTGCACGACCGCTGGGGCAATATGTGGCTCGACTGGTCTTCCGGCGTGGTCGTGGCCAACGCCGGACACGGCCATCCGACGATCCGCAAGGCCATGATGGAGCGGATCGAGCACGGCCTGACGCACAACTACTGCTTCCCCTCGGAAATCCGCGGCGAGCTGGCGGCCGAGTTGGCGAAGGTAGCGCCCGAGGGACTCAAGAAGGTCTTTCTGCTGACCACCGGCTCCGAGGCCTGCGAATGTGCGATCAAGCTGGCCCGGACCCACGGCAAAGCCATCGACCCGAAGAAGATCGTGATCGTGACCTACCAGAACGCCTTTCACGGGCGGACCTTGGGTTCGCAGATGGCCGGCGGCATCCCGGCCCTCAAGGACTGGATCGTCAACCTGGACCCGGCGATGGTCCAGGTGCCGTTCCCGGACGGCTTCCGCGGCCCGGACACGAGCTTCGAGGGATTCCTCAAGGCCCTGGAGCGGGCCGGCGTGGCGCCCGACCAAGTCGCCGGCGTCATGAGCGAAACCTACCAGGGCGGCAACGCCAGCTTCGCGCCGCCCGAGTACGTTCAGAAGCTGCGGGCCTGGTGCGACAAGAACCGGGCGCTGCTGATCTTCGACGAGATCCAGGCCGGCTTCGGCCGTACAGGCACCTACTGGGGATTCGAGCACTATGGCGTCGTGCCCGATCTGATCTGCTGCGGCAAGGGCATCACCA
>VGYL01001375.1 GCA_016872975.1 Planctomycetota bacterium | reverse complement strand
TGTGCCCGTGCCTCGCCGGCCCGGCCGGCAGCGCGACGGGGGAGATAGACATCATCCCTCAGCCCGTCTCTATCGAACGACGCGACGGGTCCTTCCTCCTCACGCCCGCGACGCCGGTGGTCGCCCCAGGCGCCGCCGCGACGGAGGCGGCCAAGCTCATTGACGCCCTGGCGCCCGCGCTGGGCTATCGACTCAAGCTGACTGAGAGCACCGCGGCAACCACGGGTGGCATCCAACTGAAGATCGAGCCGGCCCTGCGGGAGCGGCTCGGCGAAGAAGGGTACGAGCTGGAGGCGACGACAGAGGCCGTGGTCATCCGCGCCGGAGCGCCGGCCGGCCTGTTCTACGGTATCCATACTCTGCGGCAACTGTTGCCGCCGGCCACTTGCGGCGCGCAGAAGGTTGACGGCGTCCCGTGGACGGTGCCCTGTGTACGGATCACAGATTATCCGCGCTTCCAGTGGCGCGGGCTGCTCATCGATCCGGCGCGGCATTTCATCCCCGTCGAGGACGTCAAGCGTTTCCTCGACCTCATGGCGCTGCACAAGTTCAATCGTCTGCAGATACACCTGAACGACGACCAGGGCTGGCGGATCGAAATCAAGAAATACCCCCGGCTGACCGAGGTTGGCGCCTGGCGCGACGAGACGCTCATCGGGCACGGGCGCCGGCATCCGTACGAGTATGACGGCCGTCGCCACGGCGGTTTCTACACGCAGAATGACATCCGCGACCTGGTCCGCCATGCGGCCGAGCGACACATTACGATCGTGCCGGAGATCTCCATGCCCGGCCACTCGCAGGCGGCCATTGCCGCCTACCCGGAGCTGGGCGTCTTTCCCGAGAAGCAGCAGGGGCTGCGGCTCTGGACCCGGTGGGGCATCAGCGAGCATATCCTCGCGCCGCGCCCGCGGACCATCGCGTTCTGCCGGGACGTTCTGACGGAAGTGATGGACCTGTTCCCGAGCCGCCACATCCACATCGGGGGCGACGAGGCGGTCAAGACCCAGTGGAAGGCCAGCGCGGAAATGCAGGCGTTGATCCGCGCCCACGGGCTGGAGAACGAGGAGCAACTGCAGGCCTGGTTCACCAAGCAGATCGACGCCTTCCTGACCGAACATGGCCGGCGCCTGGTCGGCTGGGATGAGATCCTCGAAGGGGGACTGGCCCCCGGCGCCGTCGTGATGAGCTGGCGGGGCGAGAAGGGCGGCATCACCGCCGCGCAGGCCGGCCACGACGTGATCATGGCGCCCACCTCGCACACCTACTTCGACTACTACCAGGGCCCACACGAAGCGGAACCGCTGGCTATCGGCGGCTTTCTGCCGCTGGAACGGGTGTATGAGTACGAGCCGGTGCCGGCGGCCTTGACGCCCGCGCAGGCGCCGCGCGTCCTGGGCGCGCAGGCGCAGTTGTGGGGCGAGTACATCAAGGATGCCCGATATCGGGATTACATGGCCTATCCGCGTGCGTGCGCGATGGCGGAGGTGCTCTGGTCGCCGCGCGCAGGCCGCGATTACGACGGGTTCCTGGGCCGCCTGAACAGCCACCTCGTCCGGCTCAAGGCCCTGGAGGTGAACTATCGTCCCCTGGACCAGGGGCCGATGTCGCGCGTCGGCCGGATAGACCCGCAGGCCCCCGCGGCGGCGCGGGCCCTGGCCGCGCGGCTGCTGCCCCGGCACGCCGACCGCTTCGTCTTCGAAGCGATCAGGCCCATCACCG
>VGYL01001374.1 GCA_016872975.1 Planctomycetota bacterium | reverse complement strand
ACGCCAACGCGGAGGTCACCGGCAACAGCTTTCACGACTGCGAGGCGGCCGGCATCGAGAGCAACAGCGACGGCGAGAGCCTCATCGCCGACAACCGGTTTGAAGGCAACGCCGTCGGCGTGCTGGTCTCGCGCGGGCATCCCGTCATCCGCGACAACTACTTTCAGGGGAACGCCACCGCCGTCGAGGCCACCTGTCGTCCGGTTCAGGGGTCGGACTGTGCCCCGGTCGTGTCGCCCCACAACCGATTTGTGGGCAAGGACCAAAGGGCCGTGATCGTGCGCTATCCCGCGCACCTGTGTGTGCAGGCGCAGGATAACTGGTGGGGCGACAAGAGCGGTCCACTGGACTCGTCCAGCGGGCCGTGTGCGTGCGAGTTAGCCGACAACGACGGCTCCGGCGGGCAGGTCAGCGACGGAGTCAACTACGACCCCTGGGCAGGCGGGATCGCGCGGCCGGTCATCGCCTCCCCGCTCTGCGGGCTGACGGCTCGGACCCGGCCAACCTTCAAGGGCCGGAGGCTCGCCGGGGCCACGATCACCTTCTACGACGGGGAGGCTGTTCTGGGACAGACGGCAGCGATGGCCGGCAACACCTTTTCCTGGATGCCGTCCCAAGCCCTGAGCGACAGACTGCACGTCATCACCGCTAAGGCGACGTTTGGTGGGCATACCAGCCTGGCGTCCGAGGAGCTTTGGCTGACGGTGGACTCCAGTCTGGTGTATGACCCGGCGAGCGTCCTGGTCACCTACGACTATCATGGCCGGCTGTACACGCAGTCCATGCGCGACACGACGGGTTGCCCCGGCGGGCCCGTTCCGGATGCGCCTCTCTACGTGCAGCCGGGCACGACGATGACCGTCTCGCTCCAAGTGCGGGCCTCGGCGCTGGAAGCACACTCACAGTCGCCAACCGCCTCCGACGCCTCGAGGCCTGTGCTCGTCAAGCCTCCTCCGCTGGACGACGCCGCCATTGCCCAGACGCGGGTCGTCACGATCACGAACTATGGCAACACTCCCATCATCGGCTACAAGCCTGCCGCGCCCGATGGACATCCCAACAACCGCGTGTACGGCGCCTACGGGCGCATCACCCGTTTCCCCACGGCTCTGGCTCCCGGCAAGACGATGACGATCACCGTCACCGGACCGCAGGACCTGGCGTTTGTGGATCCCAACCAGTACCTGGTGCACCGAGCCGAGGTGAACACAGAGACCACCGCGAGCCAGTTCGTGGGCATTCCCGACGCCAAGCATACCGCGGTTCGTTTTGATAACCTGTCCGGCGCCAAGATCGTGCAACTGTACTTGGCTCAGGCGGACGGTGTTACGTTCACTGACCGCATTGGCGGCTCGGTGCTGCCGGCTGGCGCACCGCTGGCGGCCGGAGATGGCAAGACGATGCATCTCCCGAACGGCGTCTACGATGTCATCGCGGTAGACGAAAGCGGCGGGTACCACCTGCATCGCATCCAGGTGGACGCCGACGTATCACCAGCCTGCACGGTGGGCATCGCACGCGCAGACTGCGATCTGCAGATAGATGTAGGGCTATACAATGCGCAGCATCTCTACCTCTTGGAGCAGGGGAGCCCTGCGACGACGCGCGCGGTCAACCTGTTGCAGCTCGTGTACAAGCAGTCGCCGGAGCCCATGATATCCAGAAAGGTCACCCTGCGCCTTGAGGCTGGCCTCTACGACGCCCTGCTTCAGGATGACTTTCGAG
>VGYL01001373.1 GCA_016872975.1 Planctomycetota bacterium | reverse complement strand
TGGTCAAAGCGTATACTGAGGGCAAGTCGGGAACCCAAAATGGAAATCCCGGCTAGAAGGAGTAAGGCTGCTCCCCGCCGTATAGCACAACAGCCAGGACAGCACTACGCATAGAGCAGTCGCTTGTTGAACCTTCAACTGGCAGGATCGACGCCGGCGGTCCCCAGTCGCACCGCATCGGCGGAGCCTTGCTCCTGAGTTCCTGAGTCCACCAAGAATGCAGGCTGTAATCCTCGCCGGAGGCCTCGGCACCCGGCTTCGGCCGCTCACAGACACCATCCCCAAAGCCATGGTACCTGTCTGCGGCCGGCCTTTCCTGGAATACCAGATCGAGCTCCTCGCCCGTTGCGGCGTAAAGGACCTCATCATCTGCCTGGGCCATCTCGGCCACATGATCGAAGACCACTTCGGAGACGGCACGAAGTTTGGAATCTCAATCCGCTATGGCCGCGAACGGCATCGTCTCCTAGGTACCGCGGGGGCGGTGAAGAATGTGATCACGATGCTCCGCGACGCCTTCTTCGTCGTCTACGGCGACAGCTACGCCCCGGTGGAGTTCGCCGACGTCATGGCGTACTTCGAGCGGCACAACCGGCTCGGCCTGATGGTTGTACTTCGCAACGAGGACCGTTGGGACCGCAGCAACGTCATCGTGCAGGACAACCTGGTGGCCGTCTACGACAAGCAGCAGAAGCTCCCGGGGATGGACTACATCGACCACGGGGTCTCGCTCTTCCGCCGCAAGGCTTTCGCTTTCATCCCCCCGGGGGTTGTCGCCGACCTGGCCGTCATACACCGGCACCTCGTCGACCGCCGCGAACTGCTGGCCTACGAGACCACAAACCGTTTCTACCAGATCGGCACTCCCGAGGGCCTCGCGGAATTCGAGGCACTGGTGGGGGCCAGTGAGGAACCACAACACCTGCTTTCCTCGCCGCCGTGTACACCGGCCAATACCTGAAAGAGGTCTCCATAATCGCCAGCCTGCTGGACCAGCAGGAGATCGACCGGCTGGTAGAGCTGCTGGCAGACCTGCGGCGCCGGGAGGGGCGGCTGTTCATCCTTGGGGTGGGAGGTGGAGCCGGCCACGCCTCCCATGCCGTCAACGACTTCCGCAAGATCGCCAACATCGAGGCCTACACGCCAACTGACAACGTCTCCGAGCTGACGGCCCGTGTGAACGACGACGGCTGGGAAACGGCCTTCGTGAACTGGTTGAGGGGCAGCCGGCTGGGAACCCGGGACATGGTGTTCGTCTTGTCCGTGGGTGGCGGCGACCTGGAGCACAACATCAGCCCGAATCTCGTTCGTGCACTGGAGCATGCGCGGCAGGTCGGGGCGACGATCTGCGGGATCGTCGGGCGCGACGGCGGCTACACGCGCAGAGTTGCCGATGCCTGCCTGGTGGTGCCCACGGTGAACCCGGCAACGGTCACACCGCACACCGAAGCGTTTCAAGCCGTCGTCTGGCATCTGCTGGTCTCGCACCCAAGCCTGCAGGCAGCCCCGATGAAGTGGGAGTCCGTCCAGGAGGGAGTGAAGGCATGAAGGTTGAGCTGCAGCCCGAGGCCAGAGCACGGTCCGTCACAGAGCTTACCGTGAAGCTCTTCGCCGACGGCGCCGACCCCGCGGCCATGCTGGCGCTGTACCAGAACCCCCTGATCCGCGGCTTCACGACCAACCCGACCCTGATGCGCAAGGCCGGCATCAGCGACTACCGGGCGTT
>VGYL01001372.1 GCA_016872975.1 Planctomycetota bacterium | reverse complement strand
TCTTGCCGTCAGGGCCGGAAACTGTGAACCGGCGACGCCGGCGGCGGTAGTGATGAAAAGGATTGGCGAAGAGCCCAGGGGCCTCTATAATGGGTGCCGTCAAGTCCGTTTCTGGAGATCGTTTTATGTCTGAGACCGTCGAACGCCAGGAAGCCGGCGTTGAAAAGAGCTTCGAAGAGAAGGTCAGCGAGGTGATCGAGCAGGTCCGCCCGGCCCTGCAAGGCCACGGGGGCGACGTGGAGTTGGTCGGTGTGGACGAGGATAAGACCGTCCGCGTGCGGTTGCAGGGGGCCTGCCGGGGTTGCCCGGGGGCGACCATGACGATGCGGATGGGGATCGAGCGGATCCTCAGAGAGCGCGTGCCCGACGTGAAGCAGGTGGTTGCCGTCGCCTGACGGCCGCCCCGCGCGCCAGCAGCGCGCGGTCGTGGGGTCAACTCTTGACACTTGACAAATCCGTCAAGTGTCAAGAGTTGACCCCCTTTCCCACCTTTCTCAGGGCCGCGCGGAGGCGTGTGGCGCTGGGGCGCTCGATCACGCCTCGTTCCGTGATGATGGCGGTGATGTCTTTTCTGTCGACCACGTCGAAGGCGGGATTGTAGACCGCGACCCCGTCGGGGGTGGTCTGCACCCCCGCGCATCGCGCCACTTCCTGCGAGTCCCGCTGCTCGATGGGGATTTCCCGGCCGCTCCTGAGGGTCAGATCGAACGTGCTGGAGGGGGCCGCGATATAGAAGGGGATGCGGTGGTGCCGCGCCAGAATGCTCAGGCTGTACGTGCCGATCTTGTTGGCCGCGTCGCCATTGGCGGCGATACGATCGGCACCGGTGATGACCGCGTGAATCCGGCCCTGTTTCATCAGAAAGCCCGCCATGTTGTCGCAGAGCACCGTCACCGCAATACCGGCCTGCTGGAGCTCCCAGGCGGTCAGACGCGCCCCTTGCAGCAAAGGCCGGGTCTCGTCGGCATAGACCTCGAACCGCTTGCCTTGGCGATAGGCTTCGTACAGCACGGAAAGGGCGGTGCCCTGGCCGGCGGTGGCCAACGCCCCGGCGTTGCAGTGCGTCAAAATGCCGGAACCGGTGCGGATGAACTGTGCGCCGTTTCTGCCGATCCGGCGGCACATCTCAATATCCTGGCGGTAGATGGCATGTGCCTCCGCGAGGATTTCCTCCCGCAGCTGCCGCACGGTCGGCCGCGGCGCGGCGCTGACCTGACGGGCCTTGGCGCGGATACGGTCCAGCGCCCAGAACAGATTGACCGCGGTGGGGCGGGACGTGGCCAAGTAGTCGCAGGACCGGAGGACCTCATCCAAGGCTTCCGGGAAACTCGGCCGGCCGCGAAGCCACTGGAGGGCCAGCAGGGGGCCATAAGCCGCCGCCACGCCGATCGCCGGCGCGCCGCGTACCGCCAGCGTCCGGATCGCGTCGTAGAGCTGCTCGACGCTGCGAATCTTCAGCTTGGTAAACCCGGTCGGCAACCGGCGCTGGTCGATCAGCTCCAGCACGCCATTCGGCCCGCCGATCCATTTCACCGCTTCGATGTTCATACCAGAAGTACTCCGCACTGTTAGAGGCCGTTCGCGGAGCCCAGGAAATCAGGCCAGGCACGGACGGCCACGGACGCGAGGCTCGCCGGTCCGTGCGGGTCCGTGCCTGTCCGTGTCCGTCCGCGCAAGCCCGTTCCTCGGCTCACCGCTCGACCCGGGCCCCGCCGCCCTTCATCGCCTTCTCCAC
>VGYL01001371.1 GCA_016872975.1 Planctomycetota bacterium | reverse complement strand
AAAACCACCCTGCGACGACTCAAGAAGCTGGGAATCGATATTTGCAGACTCAAGTCTTGTATACCGCGTGAGCTCTGAGCAAGTCGCGCTGTCGTACTACTGTTGATCCTGTGATCCCAAAGGACAGTCTAAATCTCAGGGCGGTTGAAAAGAGGATCGTTGAAGAGGCCCTGACGGTCTGCGGAGGAAACCGAGAGAAGGCTGCGCGCCTCTTGGGGATTGGGGAACGAACGCTGTATAGGAAGGTTCGGGAGTATGAGCTCAAATAGGGGAAGAACCCGGGGGCACGTCCCAACTTTCAAATGGTCCGAGTAATAAGACGTGCCCCTCGGTCCTTTTCGGTCGTTGCCAGTAACATCTTGTTGGCAATGTGCGGCATTCGACGAATATCTCACTTATTTCTTCCCCAATTGAGCTTGCTGTCCCTAGGTTCTTCCCTGACCCCGCGAAGCGCTCTCACCCTTTGCACTTCCTGATGCAACTTCCGATAGTGCTCTTTATGGCGTCCTTGAATTGCTTTGCGTGTTCACCAGTGAGTTCAGGTGCCGCAGTGCAAATGATGTTGTGGATCATTCTTCTCATTTCACTCGTTGTGCCGCGGCCCCGGAGTTCTGCTGCGGCCTCCCAGTTGTCATGTTCTTCGTCCAGCACCTCATTGCGGACGAAACGCAGTAGCTCTTGGGAAATCTCCCGCTTCAGGCGTTCGACACAGTCTTTTCTGTGAGCCTCCGTGGTTTCCTCCGACCATCGCAGAGGGTTCGATACGAAAGGACGCAGACTTGTAACGAGGCTAATGGTGAACTCTGCCACAGGTTTCAGCCACCTAAACTCATCCTGCCTCCAACTCATGCGGTATGCGAAGGCCCGATGCGTCTGCCAAGCCCCAGATTGGGTATAGTCCCCCCAAGCCCTTCTGAGACTTGTGGTGGCGTTCACTAAGAATCCAGCCAAGAGTTCGTAATCGAATATTGGTTCGACAAATCGTGCCTTCACTTCGCCATGTCTCTTGAGGATTGCCTCAATAAGCGTGGCGAACTCGACGCGCGTCGCATCGTCCGGTTGAGGCTTGTCCATGTTCGAGAAATACCGGATGTTGAAATCGCGTCTATTGATCTGGATGCCCTCATCTTTCAACGCATGCAAAGCGTTCCGTAAGCCTTTGTCGGCTTCTCTCTTCTGGTGTTCACGATCTTCTCGCTCGGACTCAACCAGGTCGAGCCGAGTGAATGCCAGGTAGAATTGTGGGAGATAACCAGTCTCTGCAATGCTAGCCAGCGCACTCTTCCCCCCACCCGTGAATGGCTTCTCGCTGTTCTCAACGAGAACTATCGCGTCACTGATACGGAAGTAGTCGAAATGGCGTGCCGACAGGATCCTCGCCTCTCTGGCGTCATGTCCGATTCCTTCGCCATCAACGATTACAATCTCGGTTAGCTCGGGAATCAGGGGCGACTTTAACGATCCCCTTATTCTAGCCTTTTCAATGACCGGGGAAATTGCCCCTTCGTCCACACACAGGAAATTCTTCAGTCGCTCCACAAATTCGGTTCTCGCGGTAGTGACGAAGCAAAATGTCTCAGGCACTAGGCCGGAAGACTGGTGCTGGCAGACGGCTCTTATACGGTAAGCGTCCGGCGAACCCCGTTCCTCTCGCGCGGGTCCTCGGCATCATTTTTGCTCGCGACGGGTGGTCGATGGCGGGCAGAACGAGGTAGGGTGATGGGATTGGGGGAGTG
>VGYL01001370.1 GCA_016872975.1 Planctomycetota bacterium | reverse complement strand
GCTCCGCGAGGGCCTGGCCACCAACTTCGAACCGACGGAGGAGGACAAACCCTTCGGCCCCATGATCGACGGCGCGAGCTTCCGGACCCGATATCTCAAATGGGGAATGGAGCGAGGCACGCTGATGCCGCTGGAGCAGATCCTCGGCATGACCGACCCGCCCTCGGGCGTGGTGATGGACTACAACATCCTGTACTGCCAGGGCTGGGCGCTGTTCCGCTACCTGCTCCGGAACCGGCCGGAACAGATGAAGACCTACCTGGTCGCCCTGGCGAAGCTCCCCCCCGGCGTGCAGAAGGGCGACAAGCTGGTCCAGGTCTTCGAAAAGGCCTTCGGGCCTCTTGACCAGTTCCGACCTGTCTGGGAAGAGCACGTCAAGGGGCTTTGAGGCGGCGGGAACGGAAATTCCAAGGCGAGCACCTGCCGTGTGGTGCTCGCGGAACCTTTTCGGGCGGGTGGCCGCGGTAAGGTGCCGAAATAGAATTTTGGGTGGCACCTTCAAGCGAAGGCCCGCAGGTCGAAGCGAAGCGGAGACGCCGTAGGCGGCCTGAGCTTGTGGGTGCCGTTCAGGGAGTATATGAAATTCGTCGCCGACGTGTCTTCGGGATTCAAGGGCACCCACAAGCTGCGCTTCGCTCCGCTTGAAGGCCCCACCCGACCGTTCTCCTCCGGCATATCGCCGCAGCCACCCGCCGAAAAACAAACCCAAAATAGGTTCCTGCCCTGCTCCGTAGAAAACATTCATGATTGCGCATAACTCTTGCCGACACAGGGGATATGAGCACGACCAGCAAGTCGCCAAGGAAGGTGGCGCTGGTGGCCCTGGACGTCGGCACGGCCGCGTTGCCGCTGTACTCCCATCTGTGCAGTCCCAAGAAGTTCACCCAGCCGCAGTTGTTCGTCTGCCTGGTCCTGAAGGAGTTCTTCAAGACCGACTATCGCGGCATCGCGGGCATCCTGGCCGACTCCACGGACCTGCGCCAGGCCATCGGACTCCAGACCGTCCCGCACTTCACCACCCTCCAGAAGGCCGCACCGCGCCTGCTGCGGAACCCGCGGGTCCAGCAGTTGCTGGACCAGACGGTGCAGCGGGCGCGTCCACGAGGTCGGCGGCCTCACCGGCCGCGAGTGAAACGTTCGGCCGTCGATTCCAGCGGCTTCGAGGCGCACCACACCAGCCACTACTTCGTCCGGCGCCGCACCAAGGGCCGAAAAGACTGGCAATCCACGACGTACAAGCGCTTCCCGAAGCTGGCGCTGCTGTGCGACTGCTCGAACCACCTGGTCCTGGCGGCGATCGCGGAACGCGGCCCCGGGCCGGACATCACGCACTTCGAGCGGATCGTCTGCCAGGCGTTCCCGCGCGTACGCATGGAGACGCTGCTGGCCGACGCGGGCTACGACGCCGAATGGGCGCACGGCGTGGCGCGGGAGGACCTGGGGATTCGGACGATCATCCCGGCCGGGATCGGTCGGCCGACGGACAAGGCCCCGAAGGGATACTACAGACGACTGATGTCGCGACGGCTTCATCTGACCTGCTACGGCCAGCGATGGCAGGTCGAAACGGCAGTAAGCATGATCAAACGGCGGCTGGGTTCGGCCGTCAACGCCCGCAGCTACTGGTCCCAGTGCCGCGCCCTGATGCTCAAGGCCATTGCCCACAATATCCTCATCCTCTATGCGCCGACAGAACCGTCGAGGCTGGCTGCGTGATGGGTTTTCTACGGAGCAAA
>VGYL01001369.1 GCA_016872975.1 Planctomycetota bacterium | reverse complement strand
CCTCGCTGACGGTGATCAGCTTGCCGGTCCGGCGGACGGACTCGGCGATGGTCTTGATGTCCAGCGGCTTGAGCGTCCGCACGTCGATCACCTCGGTGTCGATGCCGTGCTTGTCCGCGAGGATCTTGGCCGCTTCGAGGGACCGCATGACCATCCGGCAGTAGCTGACGATCGTCGCGTCGGTGCCGGGCCGCTTGATGTCCGCGACGCCGAGCGGGATGATGTAGTCGTCCGTCGGCACCGGCCCGGTCTGGCCGTAGGTGGCCTTGTGCTCGATGAAGACCACCGGGTTCTCGCTGCGGATGGCCGCCTTGAGCAGGCCCTTGGCGTCGTAGGGCGTCGAGGGCATGACTACGTACAGGCCCGGCGGGTGCATCACCAGGGCCTCAAGCGATTCCGAGTGGTGCGCGGCGATGCACCGGCCCACGCCGCCTTCCGTGCGCAGAACCATCGGGACCTTGGCCTTGCCGCCGAACATGTAGCGGTTGTAGGCGCCCACGTGGACGAGCTGGTCCAGGGCGATGGTCACAAAATCGATGTACATGATCTCGGCGACCGGCCGCAGGCCGCGCAGGGCCGCCCCGACCGCGGCGCCGGCAATGGCCGCCTCGGAGATCGCCGTATCGATGACCCGCTCCTTGCCGAACTCCGCCAGCAGGCCGCGCGTCGCCGCATAGGCGCCGCCATAGAGGCCGACGTCCTCGCCGAAGACGAAGACGCGCGGGTCACGGCGCATCTCCTCCGCCTGGGCGAGCGAGACCGCCTGGGCGATCGTCAGGATGTCCATGCCGAATTGGGACTTGATCTGGGCTTTGGCCTGGTCGGCGGCCTCTTTCTTGGTCTTGGCGGTGGAGGACGCGACCAGCGTCTGGAACGCCGCCGTGGCCTCCCGGACCTTCTCGGCCGTCCGCTGCTCGTTCTCGACGATCGTGGCCGGATAGGTCTCGTCCACGTACACGTCCTTATCGACATCGGCGGGGTTCGGCCAGGGGCTGTTCAGGGCGAACTGCGTCGCCGCCTCGATGGTCGCGAACGCTTTGTCCTTGATCGCGTCCAGTTCCTGCTCGGTGCAGTGTCCTTCGGAAATCAGCTTGTTGCGCAGGACCGTGATCGGGCACTTTTCGCGCCAGGCCTTCTCTTCGTCCTTGGTCCGGTACTCGCGCGGGTCGTTGCGGCTGTGGCCGTACCAGCGGTAGGTCTTGCACTCGATCATGGTCATCTGGCTGTCCCGACGGGCCTGCTCGACCGCCTTCTTGACCGCCAGGTACACCGCCAGCACGTCCATCCCATCCACGATCATCGCCGGCACGCAGTAGGCGGCCGCCCGCTCCGCGATATTCTCGATGCAACTGGCGCAGCCCGTCCCCTGGACCGGACTGCCGGAGAACGGCACGCTCATGCCGTAGAGATTGTTCTCGATGACCGCCACCAGCGGCACTTTCAACGTCGCGGCCATGTTCATGGACTCGTGGAAGGTGCCCGTGTTGCAGGAGCCGTCGCCGAAGAACGAAACGACGATTTTGCCGCTCTTCTTGAACTTCTCCGCCAGCGCTGCGCCGACCGCCGGAGGCTGGTTGCCGCCGACGATGCCGGTGGAGCCGAGGTTGTTCTGCTTCTCGACCTCCGCAATGTGCATCGAGCCACCCCGGCCTTTGCAGTAGCCGGTCTCCCGGCCCATCAGCTCGGCCATCATGGCGTTCCAGTGGTCCTGGCGGTCCTTCTCGCAGTTACAGTATCT
>VGYL01001368.1 GCA_016872975.1 Planctomycetota bacterium | reverse complement strand
GAGGCCGGTGCGGTCCTCCTGGGCGCCGAGCGAGCCGATACAGTAGAAGTCCACCCACGCGCCGTTGACCATGTGTTGCCAGACCCGCCGAACCGTTAGCCAAGGCGACACCGCGGCATGGCGGAACGGGATGTCGATGAAGTAGACAGCGCAGTTGGCCAGTTGCCGCTCGCCGGCGGTCAGCAGGGTCCATTTGGCGTTGTCCGTGTCGCGGTAGGTCCCGACGCTCAGGGGCGTGTTCGACTCCTTGCGGATGATGTCCACGCCGGTGGGGGTGTAGGTGCAGATCGCCAGGTCCGGCCGCCTGGCCTTGAGAAACGCGTTGACCCGGCTGAACTGCCGGTCGCTCGTCGTGCGGGTGAATTCCAGGTACTTGCGGTAGACCGGGTTCTTGTCGTCCTGGGTCTTCGGCAGTTCCATCCCCGCGAACTCGCGGAACCTGTCCTGGCACGCCTGGCACTGGCAGAGGCCGTGATAGTTGCCGCTGTAGTCGGACCGCTGGTAGCCGATCATGTTGAAGAACACCCCGTCGAGCGGGTAGCGGCCGACCGCCTCGCCGAGGATCTCGAACATGTACTCCTGCTGATACCCGCCGCTGACGCAGGTATGCACCTGACCGTTGTAGTTGACGTTCTGCCCCTTCTCACTGACATAGAGCCACTCGGGCCTCTCGGCGGCGAATTTCTCGTTGATCTTGCTGAAGTCGAACCGCCCAATGACCCGAATCCCCTCCTTGTGCAACCGCTCCAGCACCGTCCCAACGAGGTCGCCCTTCATGAACGTATTGCGATAGTGGTACTTCAGTTCTGTCGGGTAATTGGCGACAATGCCGCCCACATTGAACAGCACCACGGTCGCCCGGAACTCCTTGATCTCCCGCACATAGCGGTCGAGGTCCATCGTGGCATCGATCTCGCGCAGATTCGTCTGCACCATCCGCTGCGGCTGCAACCACCACCGCTCCCCCTCCGGTCCCCGCGCGACCCCGGGCTGGGCAAACACCGAACTTGCCAGAAGCATCGACACGGCAGCAGTCATTCGCACGCCCTTCATTTCGCAGCTCCTTTCCAACGGCCTCGACCACAATTCCGGCGAGCAGTCCAAGAGGGGATGCACCACCACGGATAGGGACAAGTCTATGGCACAAAGGGGGGAAAAGCAATCGCCGTGGTCCTGCACGTCGAATGCAGCCCAGCCGCCCCCGGCTGGGTGATTCGGAAGATCACCCCCGGGGGCGGGGGTGCTACATGTTCGTGGAGGTCTCGCCTCTGTATCCTCTCAACAGTCCCCCCTTCCCTCTCGCTTCCGGAGGTCTTTGATTTCGCTCTCGAGCCGCTGAATTCTCTCCCACATGGCAAGAGTGAGTTGCGGCTTGGTGCGTCCCGCCAACTCCATGACAAACTACCCGACGAAGACACCTGTCCACGCGGCAAACCAGTATGTGTGATACAGGAGCTTGGTCTTTGCCCCCGCCAACGTATATACGGTGAACAGCAGGGCCGGAGACATCTCATTGGGATCGTCCAGGGAACGGGCCACACGAAAGTACTCCGGCGTGACCCGGGCATCCAGCTTCCTGGTTTGCCACAAAGTGAATACCAGGCCAGACGACATCACGACGACAAACGTGGCGAATAGACCGACGCGCAACCTATGCTGTTTCATCCCATTGCGGAGGTGGAAGATCGCTTTCTCCTCTTGTGACATCGTCCGCAGGTCCGCGGGAAGCCGGGGCATCCGGGGGGTGAGAGCA
>VGYL01001367.1 GCA_016872975.1 Planctomycetota bacterium | reverse complement strand
CTTCTTGGCTTCGGCGACGAACATTTCCAGACGCGTCCAGAAGGGACCGGTCATCGTGTCCAGATCGTACTGCGCGCCGGCGCGGGCGCAGAAGTCGAAGCCCTGAATGCCGGCGGCCATGCCGGGGTCGAGAACGCACCGCAGGTAGTTTCCGCCGGCCTGGACCAGCACGTCCATGGCGTCCTGGATCTCTTCGACCGTGCTGACCCCCTGGCTGTCCGTGTCGTTGGCGGTGTCGTGGTCGATGAAGGGGTTGTGGGCATGATTCCAGCCCCCGAGCAGCAGGGTCCGCCGGCCGTTGTAGGTCCAGTAGCAGCCATCCACGGCGATCCGCGCCGCGACCGGGCTCGTGCCCATCGAGGCGATGGTCAGCATGACGGCCAGGCGTCGCAGGGTGTGCCAGGGTCTGGCGCTCGTGCGGCAGAGATGGAGAGCCTGAGGGGCGGGACTGGGCTTCACGGCGTTCTTCATCGATGGTCCTTTGCGTCTTGAAGGGCTGCTTCGGCTCAACATCGGGGCATCATTGTAGGGCCCCATCGATCCGTCTGCCAAGAGGAATCCCCGGGGATGGATGCCCCTGTAGAACAATGAGAGCCCAGACCCTTGCCAACGGGGCCGGAATTGCTATAATAACGGTGGTCTTGAGGCCATTCCCGTCTTGTTATGGCGCGGGTATGGGTTCCCAAACGCGGGATGGCGCGTTTGGGGCCTCCTCCTGTCCGTGATCCGAAATTCACGGGCGGGACGGGGCTCCCCAACGCGGAATCATGCGTTGGGGACCCGCAGCCCATGCTATTTTGCTCCCTTGGAACGCTGTGATGGTGGAATTCAAGAGCAGACTACCGGGACACGAGTGCGAAACCGCACCGGACGGCGTCTGCGCTCGTGTTGCCGGCGGGATACCCGCGACACCGACCATCGTCAAAGGCGGAGCCTTTGGCGATGCCACCCTCGGCAACCGGGCGAAGATGTGTAGAACAATGGAGCCCGAGGCCCGGGTCGCGACGGGGCTGTACGTCCATGTGCCGTTCTGCCGGAGCAAGTGCCGGTATTGCGGGTTCTTTTCGGTGCCGGCGGCGGGGTGGGATACCGGCCGCTTGGTCGCGGCTCTGGAAAGAGAGCTGGACCGGTATGAAGGGGTGGGGTTCAGCACGGCGTATATTGGCGGGGGCAGTCCGACGGCGCTGCCGGCCGGACAGTTGCTTGGCTTGGGTGCGCGGGTGGCGGAGCGCCTGGCGTGCGAGGCAGAGTTCACTGTAGAGTGCAATCCGGGGCAGGTGGACGTGGAGCTTCTGGCGGAGCTGCGCCGAGTCGGGGTGAACCGATTGTCGTTCGGGGCCCAGTCGTTTCGGCAGGCGGAGCTGGAGCTGCTCGGACGCGGGCATGGGGTGGCGGATATCGCGCGAGCCGTGGAATTGGCACGGCGGGCGGGATTTGACCATATCAGTCTGGACCTGATCTTTGCGATCCCGGGCTCGACGTTGAGCGATTGGCGGTACAGCGTGGCGATGGCGCTCGATTTGGACGTGCCGCATGTCTCGGCGTACAGCCTCAGCTTCGAGCCGGGCACGGTGTTCGACGCCTGGCGCCGGGGCGGGCGGCTGCGTCCGGTGGACGAGGAGCTGGATCGAGCCATGTACGAGTGGTGCGTCGAGCGGCTGGGGCGGGCCGGGCTGGCACAGTACGAGATCTCGAATTTCGCCCGGCCGGGCTATGAGTGCCGGCACAATCTCGGCTACTGGGCCAATCGTCCGT
>VGYL01001366.1 GCA_016872975.1 Planctomycetota bacterium | reverse complement strand
GCGACTGATGGCATCACGAGACAGGTTGTAGGCGCCGACGAAGACCACTTTGCCGCCGTTGGAACCTTCAATCACGGCGGATGCCGGCATCCCGGATTCCGGATAATGTCCCAGAACGGAGGCGCGTGAATCCGCAACGGTCAGGGCGATGCCCTCGACTTCCTTCAGGCGATCCGCGTCAAGGGAGGTGGTGGCGGGATTCCACCGGTCGCCAACGAGGAGCGGATGAGAAGAGGCGATCTGCGCCGGGGCCGGTGTTCCAGCGACTTTGGCGACGGCGTCCAGCGGCCGCAACTTGATGCCCAGAACGCTGTCGAGATAATCGGCCCGGCCCGCGCGGAGTTGGGCCATTCCGGTGCCCTGCAACAGCACGATGGTCGCACCTGCCTTCCGTAGGCTCTTGATCCGGGCCGCCATGCTCTCGTCTATGTCGAGCAAGTTCTGGAGGACGTAGAGTTTCGCCGGCGGAATCAGGCCGTCGCGGAGATCCTGGGCGTAGTAGTAGCGGATGGGGACGCCCGAGGCATGGGATTCGCGCCACTGCGCCGTGAGCCCTGCGGAATGGAACTCGGAGAGCGCTGACCGCGCGAAGTCCACCGCCTCCTCGTCGAAGATGAAGGCCACGTCGGCGGCAGGCAGGGACTTCGGGAGCGATGACGAAGCGGTGCGCTTCCTGACAAGGTCACGGGTGAATTGATTGAGCATGGCCAATTCTTCCCGAATCTCGGGATTGTCCCAGGGGGCAAAATCCACCTCATTGTCCGTGAACAGGGTGCCGTTGTTGCCGGAAATCCACAACCGGGCCAGTTCGCGCCGCCACATGGCGCGCTGCATCGGCATATCAGCGGCGCGACCGACTGACTCGTCCGTATAGGTCACTATGCTGCCCAGCTTCGTGGTGCCTCGTATCGGTCCCGTCCAGAGACGGTGATCCATGTCGGCGACGAAAAGCTTGCCGTTCACGGCGTAGGTATCCAGCAGCGCGTTGAAGCCCCCTGCAAACGGAGGAATGCGCACGCCGTAGGTCACCTGATGAAAGCTGTAGTCAATGTGCGGCGAACGGACGAGCCGGAAGGTGGTGGTGTTGTCTCGGCGGGAAGCGCCATCGGCAGCGCTGCACCCGACCAGTACCTTCCGCGTTGCGGCATTCTTGATGGCTGCCGCGAGCGTCTCGATGAAATCGGCCCGGCCCTCGGCCAGAAACCGTTTGAAGTCGTAAGCCCACCGCTCTTTGACGGGGTCGTGAAACGGCGCGCCGCCCGCCAGATCAGCGGATGGTGGCGGCGTGACCTGGTCGAACGACGCAAACTGCGTGCGCCAAGCCCGGTTCAGAGCCGCAAGGCTATTGCCATACTTCTTGCGTGCCCAGCCGATGAAGGCCGTCTTCGCCACGGGGGAATAGTCGCCCCAAAGGTGTGGATCGTTGCGCAGATGACTGTCGGGAACGGACCAGGCGTATTGCTGATTGTCCAATCCGCCGCCCAGCATGTAACCGGCGACACGCTCCGCACAAGGGCTGGCCTCCATCGTGCGCACGAGTTCGGCGAGCATCGCGGTCACTTCCCCCCGATAACGCTCCGAAAAGAATGAGATCGCATATTCAACCGGCTTCCCCGGCTCCGGTTGAGGCGCGGCGGCGTCGAATCGCTCGAAGTGAGTCCCCACGATAATCATGGATTCCCCTTTCTCGTTGCGGATCACATCGTCGGCGGGGCGGGCGCCGGGACGCACCTGCAGCGCGCCCTTGTCACTGAGCGA
>VGYL01001365.1 GCA_016872975.1 Planctomycetota bacterium | reverse complement strand
AGGATTGCCGGTCGCTCCATACGGCAGATGACGGGCGACCCGCAGCCTCTCATCTCCAGGTTGTGCATCAGCCGTCAAGGTCAGACGCAGGCGCGGCGCATCGTAGTACGACAGGAAGATGGGCAACACGAGGTTGGGGAGGACCCGGAATTGCTCTTGATCATCCACGAGATTCTCCTGCACGGTACGAACATGGGCCACGAGCGCGGAACTGCCGGCCACGTCGTACAACAGGTTGGGCAGCGTCGAGAGAGTGAACGGATGCGTCCAGTCCCACCGTCGTTCCACAGGATAGAGCGGCAGGTTGTCTGCCAGCCGGCCGACGTCGACATTCTGCCCCTTGGTGTAGCGATCCGTCTTGAGCTGTTCGGCGGGCAGGACAACGGTGCTGATCCGCCCGGCCATCTCGACAGGCGATTCGAGCGTCGCGGCAAAAACGACGGAATCCCCGCCCACGTCCGCCAGGGCCTTCCCGTCGTAGAAATACCCGCAGAACGCCGTGCGCTCTGCGATATCGGACGCTTTGCCCAGTGTATAGCGGATGTGGGTGGGCACCACGTCCGCGGCGGAAAGCGACCACTGGATGGCGTTCGTCAGAACCGTGCCGCCACCGGCGTCGGCCACGCTCGTCCCGGCGGGGATGTACTCGACGATCTTCAACCTTGACGGTTTGTCGTTGGGGTCCATCCGCACGTCCAGGGACACATCGATCTTGTCGACACTCCCCTGCGAATCAGGCAGAATCCGCCGCACTCGTGTGCCTCTGGCCTCCGGGGGTGGAGCCAGCGAGTAGGTCAGGTCCGCGTATTCACTTCCCTGAGTGTCCGTAATCCACGCCGTCAAGTGTTCCTTCATCTCCGCATTGCCCACCGAGTCAAGGACCGGCATGTTGGCGCCCTCGAACAGGACAAAGTCGAAGACATGCTCGACTGTCGGGTATCCGGTCCCCTGATGCTGAAACAACAGCCTGCCGTTGTTCCAGGCGTGAAGCGATCGTATATGTTTGGTCCGCAATTGTGCGTGACGCTCGCTGGGACTGCCGATATAAACCAGGTAGATCTGCTGGGTTTCGCCGTCGCTGGGATTGTCGCCAAAGACTCCTGTGCCGGAGCACTGCGGCGTCCAGACGAGAATAGGTTGTGTGGCATCGGTGAAGTTCCTCAAGGTGTCGCAGGGCAGCCCGGGACATGGCTTCACCCCTGTCTGCGGTCGTGGCGCGACATACCACTCGATGTGCAGCGGATTGATACCCGCGAGAAACCCATCCGTCGGATTCTGGCCCAGGTGCAAGAGCCATTTGCAGCAACCTTCCAGCTTGCCCTCGTATTTGCCATAGGTCGTGGTGAAGCTCCATACCGGCCCTGCGTGGACCACGCCATTGGGCTCGATGGTGTCCACCCGCCAGTAGTAGGTGGTGTTCGGCGCCAGCGGCCCCGGGTCAAAGCGGGCCTCCGTCTGCGCACTCTTGTGGTGCAGGCAAGAGCGCTTGGCGCCGGCGATTGCCTCCTCGGCCAGCCCGAAATATACGTCGAAGGAGCGCCGTCCGGAGGAGGCGGGCCAACTCAGGTCCACATTGTGAGCCACCCCAGCAGTTCCGTCGGGCGGATGGGGGTGTTCTATCCCAGGGGGGGCGGCGGCCACATGATGCGCCCCAAGAGACAGCACGATCAGCAGCCCACAGAATACGGGTCCGCGCGGCATGGTACCACGCAGGTTGGTGTGATCGCCGGTGAATGTAAACATGGTTCTCCCCTCGTC
>VGYL01001364.1 GCA_016872975.1 Planctomycetota bacterium | reverse complement strand
GATGAACTGTTGCCTCTGGTCTACGAGGAGCTGCGCGTTCTGGCGGCCCAGAAGTTGTCCCAGGAGCCGCCGGGCCAGACGCTGCAGGCGACGGCGCTCGTGCATGAAGCGTATCTGCGGCTGGTGGGAGAGGGGTCCGCCGGCGTGAAGTGTCGCGCGGGGGACGCCGAGCCTGAGTCCGCGCCGGCGGGGCAGCCGCCAAGCTGGGACAATCGGGGGCACTTCTTCGCCGCGGCGGCCGAGGCCATGCGGCGTATCCTGGTGGAGAATGCCCGGCGCAAGAAGCGCCAGAAGCACGGCGGCCAACGGAAACGAGTGGATGTGAGCGCGTTGGACGTGGCCGTGGCGACCGACGACGAGACGATTCTGCTCGTTGACGAAGCCCTGGAGCGGCTCAACGCGGTCGACGAGGTGGGCGCGAGACTGATCAAACTCCGCTTTTTTGCGGGGATTCCCAACGTGGAAGCGGCTCGGCTCCTGGGGATCCCCGAACGTACGGCCAAGAGGACCTGGGCCTATGCGCGGGCCTGGTTGTACGAAGAGATCCGGCGGATGCTGTAGCACTTCCACTTCCGCCGCAGAGAGGAATCGACGCCGCTATGGAGGGGGTCCGAGCAACCGGGGCCCGTACCTGGGCCGTGGTGGAGTGCGCCCGGGGGAAAGAAATCAACGATCCGGTGGAAGGCGAAGCAAGGAAGCCACAGAGGTCATAGAGAGAAGAAGGAGAAGAAGGTAAGAAGTGAAGAAGGTAGGAAGGTAGGAACAGCAGAGCCGCGCAGCGGCTTCTTACCTTCCTACCCGCCTACCCTCTTACCTTCCTCTTCTCTATAACCTCGGTGTCCTCGGTGGCTGCCACCGCCGTGTAGCTCTTGAGCCGATCATTGAAAAGAAAACGAAAAAAGTCGGCCCAAAACGGTCGTGGGCGTCGCATTGGTATGTGGACGCCGGAATCGAACGGCACGCAGGTGATGGAGTCGGGTCATGTCTGCCATGGACAAACGGGAGAAAGAGGTCTTCGAGACAGCGATCGAAATCGCTTCGCCCGGCGAACGAGCCGCTTATATCGAGGGTGCGTGCGCCGACAACGCGGATCTGGCGGAACGAATCCAGGCGCTGCTACAGGCGTACGAGCGCGCCGGCTTTCTGCCTGGCTGTCCGGAGGGCGGGGAGTCGCTGTTCTCCGAATCCCCCGTTTCGGAGGCCCCCGGCACGGTCATCGGCCGGTACAAGCTCCTGGAAAAGATCGGCGAAGGTGGCATGGCGGTGGTCTACATGGCCGAGCAGACCGAGCCGATCCGCCGCAAGGTGGCCCTCAAGATCATCAAGCTGGGCATGGACACCCGCCAGGTAATCGCCCGCTTCGAAGCGGAGCGCCAGGCCCTGGCCCTGATGGACCACCCCAGTATCGCCAAAATCTTCGATGCCGGTTCCACCGAGACTGGAAGACCCTACTTCGTCATGGAACTGGTCCAGGGTGTTTCCATTACCGAATACTGTGATAAGAATAGCTTATGCACCAAAGACCGCCTGCACCTGTTTCTCCAGGTCTGCCAGGCCGTCCAGCACGCCCACACCAAGGGCATCATCCACCGGGATATCAAGCCTTCCAACGTCATGGTTACAAGCCATAGTGGTGAACCTCTCCCCAAGGTGATCGATTTCGGCATTGCCAAGGCCACCAACCAGAAGCTGACGGAAAAGACGCTCTTTACCCGCTACGCCCACCTGATCGGCACACCCGCCTACATGAGTCCGGAGCAG
>VGYL01001363.1 GCA_016872975.1 Planctomycetota bacterium | reverse complement strand
CACCCGGCTAACCGGATCGATGAACTGACACCCCCGCAGTGGAAGGAATTGTTCCTGCCCCAGATCTCTCTGCCCCGCTTACCCGTCCCGGCCGAGCCCCGTCTCGGGTGACCCCACTCCCCCAATCCCATCGCCCTACCTCGTTCTGCCCGCCATCGACCACCCGTCGCGAGCAAAAATGATGCCGAGGACCCGCGCGAGAGGAACGGGGTTCGCCGGACGCTTACGTTGAACGGAACGGCCTTCATCTCGGCCGAATCTCCCCTAAGTCCGGCGGACGGTCCTTTCAGCGTCCTGGCTTGGATCAAAGGCGGCGCCCCCGGGCAGACCATCCTTGCTCAAGGGAGCGGCGCCAATTGGCTGGCAACGGACGCCTTGACAGGTGCCCTGATGACTGAGTTGTCCAGGGGCGGCCGGGCGGCTGTCGCACTGTTGTCTGAGGCAGTCGTCACGGACGGCAACTGGCACCGGATTGCCTTCACGTGGGACGGGCGAAGCCGCCGGCTCTACGTGGATGGCGTACTCGCGGCCAAAGACGCTCAGGACAGTCTGGCAGCATCTTCCGCCAATCTGGTCGTCCGTGCCGGCAAGACCATGGCTCCAGGCACCTTCTGGTCCGGCCGGATCGACGACGTTCGGATCTACCGCCGGGCGGTGAAACCGTAGAGGCTTCCCAGATCCGAGGCCGGAGGCCGGAGTATCGCGGTCCGTGGCAGGGGGCAACCTCGGCAAAGACGAAACGGGCCGACGGGTGGTGACCCGTCGGCCCGGTGTTTCGCGACCTGGTAGGCAAACGATCTTGAGAACCGATCATCGCACGCTCAGGCGCGCTGCGGTCGTACGAGCTGCGCGATCGGATCGATGGTGGGGCCGAGCTCGTTGGGAGTCCCCTGAGCTTTGACTTCCTTCTTGATCCGCTGGATGTGGCCGCGGCCGAGGGCTTTGACCTCGCAGCCGAGCTCGAAGTAACGGCGGATCTTGTCGTCGGAGAGGATGCCGAAGCAGTCGATCACCGCCAGGGGAGCGCCCGCCCACTGGACGATCTGGTCGGGTTCGAGCTTCAGGTACGGCTCGTGCGGCACGGCCAGAATGACCGCTTCGGCCCCCTGGATCGCTTGGGGCAGGTCCTTCTCCACCACCGAATGAACCAGGCCGTCCTGGTTACGGAAGAAACGCGACCAGGAGTGGCCGGGGGCCGGATAGGTGTCCTGCTGCTCCAGCTCGTACCAGTGGTCCACGTAGGGGTCGTGGATTCGCATCTCGGCGCCCATTTCCGTCAGCTTGCGGACCACCATCTCGCTGCCGCTGTAGCGGGTGTCGCCGACGTCCTGGCGGTAGCTGGCTCCACAGATGAGGACCTGGGCGCCTGCGATGTAGCGGCCCATGTTCCGCAGGGCGTCGCGGGTCAGCTCCGCCACGTGCAGGCCGCGGGTGTCGTTGATGTTGATGGCGGTCGGGGTGAGCTGGAAGACCTCGTCGCCATCCTCGAAGCCGAGGATGTGCTTGTAGGCCCAGTAGCCCAGGCCGCCGTCTTTGGGCAGGCAGTAGCCGCCGATGCCGGGGCCCGGGAAGATCATGTTGCTGTGGGTCGGCCGCATCCGGATGGCGTTGATGACCTTGATCAGATCGACCCCGTTGCGCTCGGCGAAGAGGCTCCACTCGTTCAGGAACGCCAGAGTGGTCGCCCGGTAGGAGTTCTCGACGATCTTGGTGGTCTCCGATTCGATGGGCCGGTCCATGACCGTCAGGGGGAACTTCTCGGT
>VGYL01001362.1 GCA_016872975.1 Planctomycetota bacterium | reverse complement strand
CTCATTCTACAGCTACGAACGGCCTGGACGCGTCCATCCGCCGAGACGGTCCCCCGGTCTTGAACCAGGCCGGTTCTTCTGCCTCAGCGCTCCGGGTCGCCCGGGCGGGCCTCCTAATGAGTCTTGCCGAACAAGTTCGGTATTCGGAACCCGGCGACGGGCGCTCTTCGTAGGGCGAGCGTCCCCGCTCGCCGAAGAGATCGTGCGAGGACGCACGACCTACGCGGAGAGCGGATCGCGCGGCCATTACCGAAGTTGCTCGTCAAGACTCATCAGAGTGGGGGCCGACGGGCGCGCGGATCGCGAGGTCCTTGAAGCGGATGCGAAGCTGGTCGCCCTTGTGGATCTGCAGGGCGATATGGCCCTTCATGCCGACCTTGCGCTCTCGGTGCACTTCGTCGTCGAGGAGGCCGGCGCCGTCGTAGTCGGTCACCGGGATGCCGTTGAGGGAGGCGGTGATTCGGGTGCCGGCTGCGGCGATCTCCAGGACGTTCCAGCCGGGACCCTCATCGGCATAGTGGAAGACAAGGTCCGGCCGTGCCATGGAGGGATCGACCCACTGCCCCTCCGGTACGGCGGGGTACAGCCAGCGGTTGACCTGGCGGGTCTCATCCCAGATCATGCCGGTCCGCCACGGGCCCGGCGGGTTGATGTCGATCTGGGGCCCATCCAGCCAGCCGGCCTCGTCATCGTACCGGCTGCGAATCTGGATGCCGCTGTTGCCGGGGCTCTCGCGGAAGGCCTGGAACCGCAGCCGTAGCGTGAAATCCGCATATTCGCGGTCGGTCACCAGCCAGACGTAGTCGTGTCCCTTCCGGCCCAGCGAGTCGGCGACGATCGCGCCTTCCTCGACCCGCCAGAACCCCTTGTCCCGGTCGGCGGCCTTGCACTTGACGGTCCAGCCTGTGAGGTCCCGCCCATTGAACAGAGGCGTCCACCCGCTCTCGCCCGCCTGCGGCCCGGCACAGCCGGCCAGGCTCACACACACAACAGCATGAACCGCGGCGCGAAAGCTGCGGCCCTTGTTCCACATTCGCTTCATATCGGTTTCTCCAAGGTTTGCGGCAATCATCACACGATCCGTCCGCCATGTTAGCTCCGGCGGATCGACCTGGCAAGGGACGGATCCGTCGGAGCAGGGCAATCGCACGTAGGCAAGGTTGTCGTTGCATGATCCGCGAGGAACACCCGGCTTGTGGGCCGCCGCCGTTCGGAGTTCCGCGTTTACGCGGGTCGAGACAGTCCTGCCTTCCACGTCGACAAGGTCTTGAGCCGCTGCGCGGTCCGGACCCGCCTGAAGGCGGAACTCCAAACGGCTCCAGCGCCGAACATGCATCTGTCCCGGAAGGAGAAAAGTAGAATGTCCCCTTTTCCGTTTTCCGGCTCATATCTGCTGTCAAACCACGGGTGGCATCGCCAAAGGCTCTGCCTTTGACGATGGTTGATGCCCTCGGCGGTGCCTCGACAGCACGCGAGAAAGCCATCGTCAAGGCCCCAGGCCTTGGCGATGCCACCCCGTCGGTTCCGCCATGGCGTCCCGCCGGGCCCTTCGTAGCATGGGCGTCCCGCCCATGAGTATCACGGGCGTCCCGCCCGTGGGGTCTTGTGTCATCGGCATCCTGCCGATGATTCATGGGCTGGAAGCCCATGCCACGGCCAACCGACTTCTCACACACTCTCCAACGACTCGACAGGCATGAGATGGGTGGCAGGAACTCCCCAACGCAAGACTCCGCGGTGGGGACGCCAGCCTCAAGTCCTCCGG
>VGYL01001361.1 GCA_016872975.1 Planctomycetota bacterium | reverse complement strand
AGCAATACGCCCAAAGCGGTGGCCTCATCTACAACGCCGGACCAGGGGCGTAGAGCCGAGCCGGGGGCGGAAGCACCGGCCGGCAGCCGGAAATTCGAAGCACGAAATCCGACACCGCGAACGCGGGGAGATCAATCCGAAACAAATTCCAGACGGAAGAAAACGAAGAGAATTAGAAACGGCAGGGCCCGTCCGTGGTTTTGGTCATTGGGATTTCGGATTTCGAATTTGTTTCGGATTTCGAAATTCGGATTTCGAATTTTCCTCAATGGACCGGGGCATCTTACTCCAGGTCGGTCCCGGGGACGATCGGCTCCCACCGGACCTTGGCGGAGCCAAGCAGCGTGCCGGTCGCATAGGCGACATCCACGAGCGAGATCTGATAGTCGGCCAGGGCGCGGATCTCGTTGCTCTGGGCGTTGGCGAAGCGGATCTGGGCGTCGAGCACGTCGGTGCTGGTGCGCAGGCCCTGCTCGAACTGGCGCTGCTCGGCCTCGAAGAGCCGGGCGTTGAGAATGGCGGTCTGGCGGGCGGCGAGAATCCGCTGCCAGTTGGCCTCGACCTGATCGATGGTATTGAGGACCTCCAGGCGGACCAGGTCTTCGCGATTGGCCCGGGTGGCAAGCCGCTGGCGGCGCTGGTAGATGGCCTGCCGCAGCCGGTTCTTGGCGGCCTCGTTGCCGATGGGAACGACCAGTTGCAGGCCCGCGCGGTGGGTGGTGAAGTCGGCCCCGACCAGCATGTCGAGCGAATCGCCGCGATTCTCACCGGTACCGCTGATCGTGTAGTCGTAGCCGAACGCGGCCACCGGCAGCGTCTGGTTGCGGGCGAAGTCGATGGTGCTGGCGTCCTGCAGCAACTGCAACTGCAGTTCCAGCAGCTCCATGCGGTTCTCGATGGCCGCACCGACCAGGCGGGCGGGTTCCAGCTCATAGCGGACCGGGGCCGGCTCCGTCGTCGGAATCACGACCGTGGGCGTCTGGACGCCCAGGCCGGCCTTCTGGAGGACACGTTTGATCTCCCGTTCGCGGTCGCGCAGGCTGTTCTCCGCGAAGATGATGGCTTGAAGCTGCTCGGCCACGCCGGCCTCGGCCCGGATGATCTCGACCTGGGCCCGCTGGCCGGCCTCGACCAGGCGCCGGGCCCGATCAAGCTGGGCCTCGGCTAGTTGGTACTGCTGCTGCCGCACCTCCAGTTCCCTGCGGGCGGCATAGAGACGCCAGTACACGCGGTCGAGCGCCGCGAGAACGTTGATCACTTCGAGCTTCGTACGTGCGTCGACAATATCCCGGTTGTAGGCAGCCACACGGATCGAATGCATCGTGGCCCGCTGGCCCGCGTTGCGCAGCAGCGGCTGGCTCACCGAAATGATGGCATTGTTCTCGAAGGACGGATTGAACGGCGCGATTATGTTCAAGTGCTCCGTCCGCGTGTCGGCGAGACTGAAGGTCACGGTGCCGCCGGTCCGCAACGGCACGCGCAGGCCCAGGTCCGCCTGGATGCGCTCAATCTGGGAGGCAGTGACCGTCGGGACGAGCAGACCGTCGATGAAGACGGCCCGGCCCTGGGGCTGATCCGTGCGGAGCACGTTGGCATTCGCGAAGAAAGAGGTCTCGAACTTCGCCTCTTCCACACCGAGTTGGGTCGCGGCGATGGCGGGACTGATCAGGGCGGTGCGAAGCTGCAGGTTGTTCTCCAGGGCCAGGGCCCGGGACTCGGCCAGCGACAGCTCGATCTGCGCCGGCGGCTCCGGCACGGCGGGCGGGACGTC
>VGYL01001360.1 GCA_016872975.1 Planctomycetota bacterium | reverse complement strand
AGAATGGGGGTACCCCGCGCGACCACCGCTTCGCGGCGGTGCCCGGGGCTTTCGCGGTTCAGGCCAGATTGGAATGAGAAGGCCAGCCTCCCTGCTGGACGGAGTCACCTAGGGCCTGTTCACACTAGCCGCAATTGCGGTTATATTGCTGCATGACAATCACCGAGGAGCAGTTTCGGCGGATCGAGGGTTGCTTTCCCAAGCAGCGCGGAAACGTCACCATCTCGAACCTGGACGTGCTGAACGGGATCTTGTACGTGGCCGAGAACGGGTGCAAGTGGCGTAGCCTTCCCAAGCGATTCGGGCGATGGCACACGGTGTATACGCGGATGAACCGCTGGGCGAAGGCCGGGGTGTTGGACCGGGTCTTCACCGCTTTGCAGGAAGAAGAGATCATCCGGATCAGGATCGAGGCCCTGGCTCTCGACAGCACGATCGTCCAGGTGCATCCCGATGGAACGGGGGCCGAAAAAAAAACGGCCCGCAATCCATCGGACGCTCCCGCGGGGGGTGGAGCACCAAGATTCATATGGTTGCCGCGGATGCTCGCAGAGCAGTGAGCTTCTCGTTGACGCCCGGGCAAGCTGGCGACGCGCCCGCTGGCAGGGCCCTTTTGCGGGACCTGCCGCAACCCGAGGAGCAGCTCGCGCTCATCATGGATCGCGCGTATGAGGGAGACGAGACGCGGCAACTGGCCTTGGCTCTTGGCTTCACACCCGTCGTTCCTCCAAAGGTGACGCGGCGCAACCCGTGGTCGTTGAACAAGGAACTGTACCGTCGCCGCAATGAGATCGAGCGCCTCTTCCGGCGCCTGAAGGCCTACCGCAGGATCTTCTCGCGCTTCGACAAGCTGGACGTGATGTTTACCGCCTTCATCCACTTCGTGCTCATCGCTGAGGCCCTCCGGCCCCAGCTAGTGTGAACAGGCCCTAGCAGGTCGCTGAAGAATGGGGGTAGGCCGCGCGACCACCGCTTCGCGGCGGTGCCCGGGGCTTTCGTGGTTCTTCGAGGCACCTTCCCGAGCCATGGCACATCCCGCCCCGTCCGGGTACTGTTCGGCGCACGGCGGGCGAGGCGCCCGCCCTGGTAGCCCTTCCGCCGACTTCCATGATCCTCGAACGCGACGAGCAGCAGCCGGGTGCCCGGCTCCTCGTTCTCCTAGCCTCCCTGGTGGTGGTCGTGTACGGGGTGAAGCATGCGGCGCCGGTCCTGGTGCCCGCCGCGATGGCCCTGTTCCTGGCCATCCTCACCCTCCCCGTGCTGCTCTTCCTGCGCCGCCGTCGCCTCCCCGGCTGGCTCGCGCTGACGGTGAGCATCCTCCTCATCGTCGGGGTGTTCGGGCTCCTCTTGCTCCTGGCCGCAGCGTCGGTGATCCAGTTCCAGGAACGGATCCCCGAGTACGCCGAGAGCCTGAACGAGCTCCAGGTGATCCTCATCCGGGCGCTGGAGACCCGCACCGGTCTCCCCATCGTCGAGGACCCAGGGCCCGCCCTGGTGAACCCGGCGGTGATCGTGGACTTGGCCCGCCGGGCCGTGGGGTACTCGGTCCAATTCGCCGCCACCACCGTGCTGGTCTTCATCGTCATGACTTTCATGCTCAGGGAGTGGACCATCTTCCCCGAGAAGATCCGATTCCTGCGCCGTGGGGAAACGACGATGGACGCCCGCATGATGAGGGTGGTGAGTCAGGTGCAGAGCTACCTGCAGGTCAAGACCGCCGTTTCCGCCGCCACCGGGTTCCTCCTGGGGATCTGGTGCTGGTTCCTCGACCTCGACT